>CALJUK010000565.1 GCA_937975745.1 uncultured Planctomycetaceae bacterium
ATTCCCAACCTCCCAATTGGGACTTGATTCAGTCCGATCTCATTCGGCCGCTTGTCGAACTCGAAGACCGAATTGCCGAAGAAATTCGCCGACAGGATCCTGATCGTCTGCTGGTGCCGATCGATCGCGACCCCGTACCCAAACGCTATTCGGATCAGGTCCGCGAATACTACAAATCCTTGGGGCGGGGCAAATGACCACGGCAATCTGTGTTGCCAACTTGGGATTCATCGTCTGGGGCTCACCCGAATGGGTTCCGGCCGCGGTCGTTCTGACGGTCATTGCTTTCGGCTGCCTGTACGTCGGATACCGATCGCTGGGGACGCCTCGGATGGGTCTGACTATGGCCTGGCTGCTCAAGGGATTGGCCGTCGTCCTGTTGGCGGCGTTGCTGGTCGATCCACTTTGGAGTGGGACACGGGTGCGGCCTGGAATGAATGACGTTGCGATCCTGGTGGACGACAGCCGTAGCCTGCAGATTCATGACGGACCGGATGGAATCTCTCGTCGCGCGCAACTCGAACAGGTGCTGGCGGACGAGTTGGCTGCGTGGCGTGTCCGGCTGGAACAGGACTTCGCCGTTCGCTGGTACGGTTTTGGTGAACGATTGGCGGGCCGGGAGAGTTGGGGGCAATTCCGTTCGGACCAGTCGGCATCGCGGCTAGGAAGTGCTCTGGCCCGCCTGGTTGGTCGTGATGCGAATCCTCCGCTGGCGGCGGTCATCCTGCTGACGGATGGTGCCAGCACCGACGAAGTCGATGCCTCTGTCCTGGAACAGCTTCCGCCGGTGTATGCGGTGAAAGTGGGTGGGGCCAGCAGCCGGCTGGATATTCGAATTTCCAACGTCGCAGTGACGCGTACAACATTCGAAGACGCGCCCGTCACGATTAAGGTCGATCTGCAGGCCGAGGGGGTCGATTCCACGACGGCAACAGTTCGGCTGCTCGACGAGCAGGAGAAGCTGGTGGCAGAACAGACCGCGAAACAGACTTCGCGTGGAGACGTTGCGCCGGTCGAGTTTCAGGTGGTCCCCGACCGGACTGGCATGCATTTCTACCGGGTGCAGGTCGTACTGCCGGAAGAATTGGCCCGGCAGGAAACGATTCCGGAAAACAATTCTCGGTGGATTGTGGTTCACAACGGCCAGCCCGCGCACCGTGTCCTGTACGTCGCCGGTCGGCCCAACTGGGAATTCAAGTTTCTCAACCGAGCGATTTCCGACGACTTGCAGCTGGAACTGATCGGGTTGATCCGCATCGCGCGTCGCGAAGCCAAATTCGACTTCCGCAGCCGAGCGGGCGAGACAAGCAACCAGCTGTATCGTGGCTTCGGAAAACAGTCGATCGAAGAAGCCGAGCAGTACGACGAGCCGGTGCTGATTCGGTTGAACACGCAACGGCCGGACGAGCTGCAGGCCGGCTTTCCGTCCGAACGGTCCGAGTTGTTTGCTTACGACGCGGTCATTCTCGACGACGTCGAAGCGGCGTGTTTCACACGCGACCAGCAGGCGTTACTGGAAGAGTTTGTCTCTCGCCGGGGAGGAGGCTTGCTGATGCTGGGGGGGCAAGAGTCGCTCGATCAGGGAGGCTATGCCCGTACGCCAATTGCTGATGCTCTGCCGACTTATTTCATTGGTCAAACACCTGCCAGATCGGCCGGACAATACCATTTGCAGCTGACACGCGAAGGCTGGCTACAGCCCTGGATACGACTGCGCGAAACGGAACCATTGGAAGAGTCGCGACTGTCGGCCATGCCCTCATTCCAAATGGTGCATCAACTGCGGGAACTGAAACCGGCGGCCACCGCGCTGGCCTCCGCTGTCGATGCCGGGGGAAGAGAGGTTCCAGCCGTCATAGCGCAGCGGTACGGTCAGGGACGCTCAGCGGTATTGACGATTGGTGATCTTTGGCGATGGCGGTTGTCGCCGACAGCTGTTCGCGCCGACCACGACAAGGCGTGGCGTCAGATGTTGCGGTGGCTGGTCTCCGACGTCCCCCCCCGAATGTCTGTCGAGGCCGAACCGGTCGACGAATCGGGAACATCAGCAACAAAGGTCCGCGTGCGGCTGTTTGACGAAGAGTTCCAACCGCTGGAGAACGGCCGTGTGCGGCTGCTGCTGACCCAGCCTGACGGCGAGAGCCGAACCATGTTCGCCGAGGCAAGCTTGGCCGAGCCGGGCGAGTACCACGCGACAGTTTTCGACCGCGAGGCGGGGCTTTACCGGGTGCATGCGACAGCCGTGACGGCTTTGGGCGAGCCTGCAGGCGAAGCGGATGGCGGCTGGACCAGCGATCCCCGAAGCCAGGAGTTCGCCAATGTCACCACGGGTGAAGCCTTGTTGAAGGAGATTGCCGACCGAACTGGTGGAAGGGAGATCTCGACCGACGAATTGGACGACCTGGCCCGGCGACTCCCTTTCGAACGGGCTCCGTTGACCGAAGCGTGGACGACTCCGTTATGGCACCAATCGTGGGTCCTTCTGCTGATTGTCGGTTGTCTGGTCGGAGAATGGGCGCTCCGCCGGAGGGGAGGTCTGGTATGACTCGGACCGCCTGCAAAGTTGCGATCATGGTGTGGGCTGGCTGTTTGCTCCTTGCGAGACTCGACGCCGGTGAGGCGGCTTCCGACCAACCGCAACCGCAGATCGCTTCGGGACAGAACGCCGGTGAAGTGCTGGTCGTTGTCGGAGCGGCAGGCGGAGAGAATTACCGGGTGAAATTCGCGACATGGGCCGATCGTTGGCGGAAGGGAGCCAAGGCCGGGGGGTGCGTCTTTCGTCAGATTGGCGGGACTGAACAATCCCATGACCCCACGAATGCCGCAAGCGACCGGGAGTCGCTGCAGGCGGTACTCAGCCAGCTGGATGATTCGGCCGCCACACCGTTCTGGCTGGTGTTGATCGGCCATGGGACATTCGACGGTCGGTCGGCGAAGTTCAACTTGGAGGGCCCTGATATCTCTGTTGAGGATTTAGCGGACTGGCTTCCCCCGTCACGTCGGACGGCGGTCATTTGTTGCCAGTCGGCCAGTGGTCCGTTTCTGGAGGGGTTGACGCAACCGAATCGTATCGTGATTTCGGCGACAAAGAACGGCCACGAGCAGAACTTCGCCCGGTTCGGCGATTACTTCTCGCAGCGTGTCGCTGATCCTGAGGCCGACCTCGACAAAGATGGGCAGACATCGCTGCTGGAAGCGTTTCTCAAGGCCGCACGCGATACGGCGGCCTTCTATCGAGACAGCGGTCGGCTGGCAACCGAGCACGCGCTGCTGGAAGACAATGGCGATGGGACAACCGTTCGCGCGGACGACTTCCGTGGAATTCGGCTGATCGACGACGAGTCGGCTGAGCACGTTCCGGACGGCCAGCGGGCCCACCAGCTCCATTTGGTCCCAAACCGGCGGGAGCGACGGCTGACGGCCGCGCAACGGCAACGACGCGATGCGATTGAACAGGCGGTCTTTGCCCATCGCCGGCAGCGGTCGAACTTTTCGGAGGAAGAGTACCTCGCGAAACTGGAAGCTCTGCTGCTGCCGCTGGCCCGGCTATATGCCGATGTCGACCGCACGGTCCTCCGGAAAGGGGGAGAACCGGCGACCAACCTTTCCCCGTCGGATCCCGCCGGGACGGTCTCTTCGTCGTTTGTGGCCGCCGAAGCGAATCGGCCGCCGTCCGTTGCCCGGCGACCGTGATGATGCCTTGCCGCCTTTCCGGGGGGTTCCTATCATCTCGACATGAACGGCAATCTGACGGTCCATTTTCTTCCCTCGCTCGTTCCGGCAGCCGCTTTTCGCGGATGCGTGGCCATCGTGGTCGATTTGCTGCGAGCTTCGACAACAATCACGTGTGCCCTGGCGGCCGGAGCTGCTTCGATTCGGCCGTTTTGTGAGATTGACGAAACACGCCATTACGCCGAGCGGCAGTCGCCGCGACCGTTGCTTGGGGGTGAACGCAAGGGAGTGAAGATCGCCGGGATTCACCTGGATAATTCACCGGCCCGATACACCGCCGATGTCGTGGGGAACCGCGAGATTGCCTTCACAACGACCAACGGGACGCGTGCGCTCACTCATGTGGCTGAGTCAGACCGTGTTCTGGTGGGAGCATTCGTCAATCTGAACACTGTCGTCACGGTGGCTGCCGGCACAAAGAAACCTGTTCGCGTTGTCTGTGCTGGTACAGGTGGTGAAATCACAGGAGAAGATGTGTTGTGTGCCGGGGCGATCGTATCCGGGCTGGAGCGTGCGGCCGGCATGATGCTCGAAAATGACGAAGCCGGTATCGCCCGGGCGATGTTTGAACAACAAGCGACAGAAAAGGCTCGGTTCCGCGAGGCATTGCGAACCAGCCGAGGCGGTCGCAATCTGGTCTCGCTGGGATTGGAGTCCGATATCGAGATCAGCGGCACGTTCGACAGATACCAGGTTGTCGGTGAATACTTTACCGCTGAGAATAGGATTATTCCGGTGAACGATGTTCCGAACGAAATTCCCCGTTGGGTGGCGGTATCAGTCGGCTAGCAATCGAGTGCGCGTCGGCCCGGTCAGTTCAAGTTCCGATACGAACGCTTTGTGACGATCTCATTCAGCAACGGAAGCAGACAATCGATGGACAATAAAATGGAACGGCTCGTCGCCCACTGTAAGGCGCACGGGTTCATCTTTCAGAATTCGGAAATCTACGGCGGTCAGAATGGCTTCTGGGACTACGGTCCACTCGGCGTCGAGCTGAAACGCAACGTCCGGGAAGCCTGGTGGCGGGACATGGTGAGCGGACACGATGAGATCTCGGTTCCAGAGGGTGCCCCGTCGCGGTTCTCGATGGTGGGGATCGAAACGTCCCTGATTATGAATCCGCAGGTCTGGAAGTGCTCGGGCCACTTCGACTTG
>CALJUK010000566.1 GCA_937975745.1 uncultured Planctomycetaceae bacterium
TTCCGCCTGACGATTTGCCAGGATGACGATGGTTACCACGCCGTGTGAGCGTCCCGCCTGCAATGTCTCGCGGAGTGTATCGAGGAGACGTCCCTCCAGCGACTCGGAGAGAAGCAACATGCAATCGGGTGGATTGTTCGACAGGCGTTGGATGCCTCGGCGAAAGTCATTCAACACAAGGACACGAAATCCGTGCTTACCGAAGTATTCCCTGAGCATGTCCTGCTGTTTGACACGCGGTTCGAGACACATGATTGTGATCGGGGGGGCGTCGCTGGCCACCGGCTGGAGATCGTTCGGTTCCGTCGGTCCGGGAATCTGTTCTCCGTGGCTGGCCAGTGTATTGCGGGCGTGCTCGATCACTTCAGACGCTCGCTGATATCGCAAATCGGGATCGATTTTCATCAGCCGTTCGACCATTTCCACCACTGGTCGTGGAAGATTTGGCTCAAGCGAGCGAATCGGCCGAATATTCGTGTAGCGAGTGATGAGCTTCCGGGCGTCACGATCGCGAGTCGGCGCGTAGGGTGGCTCTCCGGTGAGAAGTTCATAATAGATTGCACCGACGAAATAGAGATCTGTCCGGGGATCGTTGTCTGGGGCGTTCGTTCCCCGTTCGAGAGCACCATATTCGAGGGCACGCTGAAAACTCTCGTTGGGTGTTGTCGGTTGGCCCACCATCGCCAGACCAAAGTCGACGAGTTTGCAGACCCGATCGGTTCCCATCAGCACGTTGGTCATTTTCATGTCGCGGTGGGTGATACCGAATTTGCGTGCGTATTCCAGCCCTTCGCAAATTTCCGCAACGACGCGTGTGGCTTCGACAACGGATAGCTTCTTGCGGATTGCGATCAATTCGCGCAGATTGCCTCCTTCGACAAATTCCATCACGAGGTAATGCAGTCCATCATCCACGTCAATTTCGTAGGTGTGGACAATGTTCTGATGCTTCAGCCGCATTCCGATCTCGGCCTCGCGATGTATCTTTTCCACCATCGCCGGGTCGCGAGCCCAGCGTTCGCGAAGGACCTTCAACGCGATCACTCGGCCTCGTTTGTCGCAGGCACGATAGACACGGGCAAAGCTCCCCGAAGCGTTGCGATAGAGCAGACGGTAATTCCCGAGGACCAGGCCGTCCGGCTGGCCTTTGCTCAGTTTGCCCAGTTGGTAGGGGGTGAGTAGGTGGCGGTCCTCGAGCGCACGCAGTAAATCGCCCGGACCGGGATTGTCTCCGTCCAGGTCCTGCAGGACCGCGTTGAGTTGTTCCGCCGGGACCAGACCCAGGCCCAGCAATGTCGACTGCAGGCCGACAATATCGCTAAACGACATGCGACGTCCAAGTTGTGCTGCACATTACGCCCGCTGAATTGAGTCAAACGCTACTCGTGCGATTCACTCAGCCTGCCATCCCGCTGAGCACGATTCGCCAGGCTGCGATCTTGGTCCTGGCAAGGTCGGTTGTCTGTCTGGACACATCGCCCGAAGGAGGTCGATTCCCTGCGTCCATGGAAGTCGGTTTGGATATCGACTTCCAGGGGCTCGGTGTTTGCTTCGACGTCATGGTCAAGAACGACGCGGCGTCTTCCCGGTACCGGCGACCTTAAGGCATGAATATGCGTAACGTTTGATCCTACCGTACGACCACTTGATGGTAGCATCTGGCCCGGTCTGAGAAAAGCGGTCCCTTTCTGCCGTTTCGCCCCCCGAATCTGCCTGGCTCGACCTACTTGCGAAACGCAAAGTAGACCGCCCCGCACAGGCAGAGGCCCGCCCACAGGTAGTCGAGCTTCAATGACTGCTTCATGTACAGCACGGCGAATGGCACAAAAACAAGAAGTGTGATTGCCTCCTGCAGGACCTTCAATTGCCCGAGTGTCAGTTGGCCATACCCAATCCGATTCGCGGGAACCTGGATCAAATACTCGAAGAATGCGATTCCCCAGCTGGCGAAGACGGCCAGTAGCCACGGCTTTTCCTGCAGATGACGCAGGTGCGCGTACCAGGCAAACGTCATGAAGATGTTTGAAAGCATTAACAAAAAAGCGGTCTGAAAGAGTCGTGACATCCCCGGGCAAACTCCAGACAAGCCGAATTGGACTTCATGGTTTCTGGGGCTGTCTGCCTGGAGGACAACTCCGCCTCGTTGGCGATCTTCCCCACCGACCTGACGGCGCGCAGAATCTTACCTCTGGCCACGCCGAGGACGCAATGAATGCGGAGGGGACGTCTTCCGCGAAGAACGGAGTGTCGGCCGGCTTGTACTTCCCGGAGCGACTCTCGAAGATACCCACTCGGGCGCGTTCCCCAGGCAGACATTTCCTGACCCGTGGCCGGAGCCGTCTCGCGAAAGGATGCAAGAACATATGGGAACTCATGATGTGGACCTGATCGTTATTGGCAGCGGCCCGGGAGGGGAAGGGGCCGCCATGCAGGCCGTCAAAAGCGGCGCCAACGTGGCCGTCTTAGAGCGGTATCCGCGCATTGGCGGTGGATGTACGCATCTGGGAACAATTCCCAGCAAAGCCCTGAGGCATGCCGTCTTCAAACTGACCGAACTCCGCAATAATCCACTGCTGAGAGAAGTGGGACCCGGACTCCGATTCAGTTTTGCCGAACTCCGCCGGACAGCGACGTCGGTGATCGAGAAGCAGGTCAATATGCGGCAGGGCTTCTACGATCGCAATAACGTGCCGCTGATGGCGGGGCACGCCCGGTTTCTGGATCCCCACACTGTTGAACTTCGCGATGCGAATGGTGGAGTCACCACCCTGCAGGCGAATGCGTTTATCATTGCCGTCGGCAGCCGACCGTTCCGACCGCAGGGCATCGACTTTTCGCATCCGCGGATTTTCGACAGCGACACGATTCTTAATCTGGATTGGACTCCCAAGTCAGTCACCATTTACGGGGCTGGTGTCGTCGGATGCGAATATGCGTCGATCTTTCGCAACCTGGGCGTGAAGGTCAATCTGGTCAACAATCGCGACAAGCTGCTGTCCTTCCTGGATGACGAAATCATCGACGCGTTGAGTTATCATCTGCGCGATAACGGTGTCCTGATCCGACACAACGAGGAATACTCGCACGTTCAGGGGGAAGACGATGATGTCGTGCTTTCGCTGAAATCTGGCAAACAGTTGAAGACTGACATCCTGCTCTGGGCGGCCGGCCGGACAGGCAATACGCATGATTTGGGTCTGGAAAACATCGGCCTGTCAGCCGACGGACGTGGGCAAGTGACGGTCAATGAGGACTTCCAGACCGAGCATTCCCACATCTATGCGGTCGGCGACGTCATCGGTTTGCCGTCGCTCGCAAGTGCCGCCTACGTGCAGGGCCGGTATGCCGCCAGTCATTTGGTTCATGGCAAGGCGGACCGGTCACTCATCCGAGATATCCCGACTGGGATCTACACCAGTCCGGAAATCAGTTCCCTGGGGAAGACCGAGCGGGAACTGACCGAAGCGTGCATTCCCTACAAAGTCGGCCATTCGATGTTCAAAAGCCTCGCCCGCGCCCAGATTACCGGCCAGACGGT
>CALJUK010000567.1 GCA_937975745.1 uncultured Planctomycetaceae bacterium
ATGGGTTGGAAGTGGGTCGAGGGGAAGATTTACATCCCCACGCCCGAGTCGGAAGCAGAACGGCGAAGGAACCCGCAATTCCAAAGAGAAGAACAGGAACGGCAGCGTCGACAGAAAATGCTGGCGCAACCCCCGGTCAAGATTTGATCCCCGGTCTATCGGCGGGGCCAACTCCAGTCGCACACGACTGGACCGCCAAAGTCAGCAGACCGCTGGCTCTGACGGGACCGACCGCGTAGAATTTTGGTGTTCCCTGACTGACAATTTGGTGCCCATCGGCGGTCGACATTCGGCAGATTTTCCCTCGGCCGTCGGTAGGCTAGAAGAACAGCCACACGGTTGAGACTGATTGCATCACGTTTTTTCGTTCCCCCTCAACGATAAGTTTGCTCATGTCTAAACTCGGCAACTATTCCGCCTACATTGTTTCGGCCGTTGTCCACCTCATCGTGCTGGGAGTGATGGCGGCGATCCAATTGAATCTGATCCAGGAGAATCCGGACATTCTGCTGGAAACCGTCTTCTCCGAAGAGCGGGACCAGCAGGAATTCACTCAGGAACTGGAAGAAACAACGGAAGCGGCCGATTCGATCAATGTCATCCCCGGTGGCGTCATCTCGACGGCTGTAGGAGCGACGGCGGCACCGTCGGTGTCGCAGACGAAGATCGAAACCTCCGAAAGTCTCAAAGAGCCCGAAGTCCGTGTGAACGTCGGCGAGTTCACTCTCCCCGGCGATGCCATGTTGGGAGAGGATCTCGGCGAAGCCGAGGTGACCGGCGAAACGGGTGCCGTCGTCGACGGGTACGGGGCCGCCATGGGGCGGATGACCATGGAAATTCTCCGCATGATGCGCGAGTCGAGAGTCCTTGTCGTCTGGCTGTTCGACGAATCGGAAAGTATGAAGGACGACCAGAAGGAAATTGCTGGCAACTTCCAGAAAATTTACGAAGAACTGGGAATCGCCTCCACGCAGGACAAGAACCTCCGCCGCAATGACGACATTCTGCTGACCGCCGTCCATTCCTACGGGAAGGATTTGCACGACATCACACCCAAGCCGACGGCGGACACCAAGGAAGTCAAAGAGGCCATCAATAAGATTCAGATCGACGAGAGCGGATTGGAAAACACCTGCCAATCCATCATGGCGGTTCTAGAAAAGTATCGCACGATGGCCGCCCGGAACGACCGCAAGCTGGTTGTGATTGTCGTTTCCGACGAGAGCGGCAGCGACGGCCAATACGTGGAAGAAGTCATCCACCGTTCACAGCGGGCGCGGGCTCCCATTTATTTCATGGGACGCGAGGCAGTATTTGGCTATCCGTATGCTCGCATCCGTTGGGTCGACCCGGTTTACAACCTGACGCATTGGTTGACCATTGATCGTGGCCCGGAGACCGGCTTCCCGGAATGTCTTCAGTTTGACGGGCTGGGGCCGCGGTATGATGCTTTCTCAAGCGGTTTCGGTCCGTACGAACAGGTCCGTATTGCCCGCGAGACGGGCGGCATCTTCTTTCTGCTGCCCGGCGAAGAAGAAGATCTGACCGGCCCGGGTGCTCACGAAGCCCGGCGATATCGCGATCTGGAAATGAAAGAGTACCGCCCGTTGCTGCTCCCCCGACAGGAGTATGAAAAGGAACGCAACGCAAGCAAATTCCGCCGCACGATATGGGAAGTGATCGTGGTGCTCAATCCGCATCTCGACAAGGAACTCAACGTCCGCGAATGGCACTACCCGACCGATCCGGTGGAGTTTGCCAAGGTCGGCCGCGAAAACTTCCAGAAGGCCGTCCGGGCCATGCAATTGCTCAACAAGGCCAATGTCACGCTCAACAGCATCGAGCCACTCCGCGAGAAAGAGGCCTCGCCACGGTGGCGCGCCGCATTCGATCTCATGAAAGCCCAGATCCTGGCCTACCGAGTCCGTCTGTTCCAGTATCTGGTCGCATTGGACAATCATCAGAAGAATAAGCCGCAGGTGACCAAGAAGGAAAGCAACGAGTGGAACCTCCGCCGCGTCCCGAAGATGCTGGAGCCCGATGAGGCCCAGGTTAAAGCGTCAAAGGTCGACACGGCCGAACTGAAGAAGCAGGAAGACGAGGCTCGCAAGCTGTTTCAGTTCGTCATGAAGGAGCATCCGGGAACGCCGTGGGCCGCCCGTGCGAAGTGGGAATCGGACCGGGGCTTCGGGATGGAGTTCGTCGAGAACTTCCATAATCCCAACTACACCAAGATCTCGAAGCTGCCGAAGTACTGACGGTTGGTGGGAACGCGACTTGTGCCCCTTCCGACGCTCGCATGTCGGGGGGCTCGCATGTTGGGACAGCCCACCGGTGCCAGGACGTTGTTCTCGCTTCTGGGTCACAATCGTGCCCAGCTTACACGCGCGTGCCCAGCTTACACGCGGGCTTGGCGAACGGCTTGTTTCCAGCCTGCGTAGGCAGAATCCATCGCCTCGTGTGACACGGCCGGATCGAACCGCTGGTCCAGTTTCCAATGTCCGGCGACGTCGTCCAGGTCACGCCAGAAACCGACGGCAAGTCCCGCCAAATACGCCGCCCCAAGAGCCGTCGTCTCCTGCACGGCAGGACGGACCACGGGGACACCCAGCAGATCGGCCTGAAACTGCATGAGCAAGTTGTTGGCCGAGACACCGCCATCCACTTTCAACTCGGCCAAGTCGAGGCCGGCATCCGCCTGCATCGCTTCCAAGACATCTCGTGACTGGTAAGCAATCGATTCCAACGCGGCCCGCACCAGGTGGGCCCGATTACTTCCTCGTGTCAGCCCGACAATCGTCCCTCGTGCCGACGAGTCCCAATAGGGGGCCCCCAGGCCGACAAAAGCGGGCACGACGTACACGCCAGCCGTCCATTCCACCGACCGGGCGAGGACTTCCGACTCGGCCGACGAGGGGAGCAGACCAAACACGTCCCGCAGCCATTGAATGACAGCCCCGCCAATGAAGATCGATCCTTCGAGGCAATACGTGATCTGATCTCCGATCTTCCAGCCGACCGTCGTAATCAACCCATGTTCGGACGCAACGGGTGCCGTCCCCGTATTCAGCAGCAGGAAGCAGCCGGTGCCGTACGTGTTCTTGGCGGAACCGCGTGAAAAACACGCCTGCCCGAACGTGGCCGCCTGCTGATCGCCAGCAACGCCCCCAATTGGAACGGCGTGGCCGAGAAACGACGGATCGGTCTCCCCCAGAATTTCGGATGAACCGCGCAGCGCAGGGAGCATCTTCCGGGGGACATCGAGCAGTTGAAGCAACTCGTCGTCCCAGTCCTGCGTGTGAATGTTGTACAACAGCGTGCGGCTGGCATTGCTAGGGTCGGTGACATGCAACCGTCCGCCCGACATTCGCCAGATCAGGAACGAGTCGATCGTGCCAAACAGAATCTCCCCCCGCTCGGCACGTTCTCGCAGCCCGGGCGTCTGATCCAGCAGGTATTTGATCTTTGTCCCGGAAAAGTACGCATCCAGAAGGAGTCCTGTCTTGCTGCGAAACGTCGGCTCCAGTCCGTCGGCTTTCAGTCGGTCGCACAACGGAGCGGTCACTCGGCTCTGCCAGACGATCGCGTTGCCGACCGGACGTCCAGAATCCCGCTCCCACAAGACAGTTGTCTCGCGCTGATTGGTGACCCCAATCGCCGCCAGGTCAGTGGGGTCAACGCCAGCCTTTGCCAGGGCCTTCCTGGCGACGGCGTGCTGCGTGCTCCAGATCTCCTCCGGATCGTGCTCGACGTGACCGGGTTGAGGGTAGATCTGTTGGAACTCCCTCTGGTCCATCGAGACGGCCTGTCCACCATGATCGAACAGAATCGCCCGACTGGAGGTCGTCCCCTGGTCAATCGCGAGCACGTGTGTCGCCACGGCAGAAGATCCTTGCGTCGCTGCTATTCGAGAGATTGGGTCAATTCCTGCCAGCGGGCACGCAACTTCGCCAGCTGTTCGGCGTTTCGTGCGAATCGGTCGGAAGATCGAACAGTTCTTCGTACACGGGCGACACCGAAGTGTACCGCGTGTACTTCCAGCGTTTCGTCCGCACTCCTTCCGACATGGGAATCCGCGCGTGGCGAAAGCGGTGCTCGTACAGAAAGTCATCCCGCCAGTCGGTCGCTTCCCCCCGAATCAAGGGGAGCAGGCTCGTTCCTTGCATCACGTCCGGGACCGCCACGCCAGCCAGTTCGCAAATTGTCGGGGCAATGTCAATATTCAAAACCAACTCGTCGATCGATTTGACAAACTTGCCTTTCGGCAGCCGCGGATCGTAGATCAGCAACGGCAGGCGGATCGACTCTTCATGCATGTACCACTTGCCCGCCAGCCCATGTTCTCCCAGATAGAATCCGTTGTCCGAAGTGAAAATAATCACTGTGTTCTGGTCGAGCCCCTGTTTGCGGAGGACTTCGCGAAGGCGACCGACGACGTCGTCGACACCCGTGACCAGTCGATAGTAATCCTTGACCGACCGTTGATACTTGGCCGCCGTCTCAAATCGAATCACCCAGCGGTTCCGCGCTTCGGAGTTTTGCAGAAACGTCGGAAGGGCCGCGAAGTCTTCGGGTGTCGAGACGGCCGCCGGCGGAATCGTGATATCACTGTAGAGACTGTTGTACTGCTCGGCCGGTTGGAAGGGCCACGGCTCGCCGCCCTGACATTGTGCGGCCTTGGTGTAGAGTTGCAGCAGAAACGGAGTCCCCGCCGGATTGGATTCGATGAACTCGACTGCCTGGCCACCAAGCCGGCCGGTCAAGTGCGGCCCACCGCCCGTGACACCAATGGGCTGCGTCTTATCCCGCGTCTCGTAGTACCGTCCCTGTCCGGCATAGCCTCGCCAATAGTCGTACTGGTCGACTGGTGGCGGGCCACCCAGCCCCCACTTTCCGACGATGCCACAACGATAGCCGACAGCTCGCAGGCGGCTGACAAACGTGTTTTGGAATTGTTCGGGAGAAAGTGGCTGACCGAAACCATTAATCCGATGCCGGCGTTCGTACTGTCCCGTGATAAAACTCGCCCGGCTGATCGCACAAATGGACGTCGTGCAGAACATGTTGCGGAAGATCGAGCCTTCCGCGGCCAGTTCGTCCAGATGAGGCGTCCGGATGTTGCTGTTCCCCATACAGCCCAGCGCGTCCCATCGCTGATCGTCGGTGAGGACAAACAGAATATTCGGTCGCGCGGCCTCCGCGGCAATGACACGCGTCTGCAGGCTGTTCAACACGATGCAGCAGACCACGCAGACAACAAGTCTCGACCACCAAGCCGGGCTGCGCGACGGTCTTTTGTCTAATGTTTCGAACAGTCGAGAGCGTCGTGTCATTCCTGGCATGCAATCAGTAATCCTTGGGGAAAAGACCATTCACCGGTGAGATGACCCGGACCGTTATCATACCGTAGTAACGGCCAGATTGCATTCAGCGTTGTTCGCCTGCCAGCCTTCATCGAACCGGTGGAAGTTCGCGGACTTCGATAAAGAATGGACGAGGTTACGGCCAAGCCGCAGCATCCATCTTGACCAACGCCGGTCTACAGTTGATACTTCCCGCAGAGGTTGTGTCACGGAAGACCAAGGGTTGCGATTGATCGCACGGAGACCTTGATGTCGGACAAACCCGTTTCGGTTGAACCGAAGTTGTTCGTTCTCGACACGAACGTCATCCTTCACGACTCCCGCTGCATTCTCAACTTCGAAGAGAATGACGTTGCCATCCCGATCACCGTTCTTGAAGAACTGGATCGGTTCAAGAAGGGCAACGAGGATATCAACTTCCAGGCGCGTGAGTTTCTCCGCCAGCTGGACGAGCTCACCGGAGATGTCCTTTCCGTGGAAGGGGCTCGGCTGGGTGCCGGACGCGGCCGAATCCGCGTCTTGCTGGGAGGTCCTCCTCAGCCGGCTTTGGAGCGGGTCTTTCTGCAGGATCTTCCCGACCACCGCATTCTCAATACGGCATTGGCCGATCAAACCGGTTCGCCGAATCGGCGGACGATTCTCGTGACGCAAGACACGAACCTGCGGATGAAGGCCAAATCGGTCGGTCTGATTGCCCAGGACTACTCCACCGACAAGGTCGAAAGCTTCGATAAGCTGTATACCGGCAAGCGGATCGTCACCGACATGGCGAGCACACTGATTGACCGCTTCTACGACGGGGATGGCCATGTCGATGCCTCTTTTCTGGAGGATGTCCCCTCACCAATTGCAAACGAGAACTTCATCCTCCGCAACGGATCGAAGTCTGTCTTGGCGACGTATCGCTCACTTCCCCGGCAGTACGCGCGTGTTGAACGATCAACGGCGTATGGCGTTACGCCCCGCAACGCGGAACAGGCCTTCGCACTGAAGGCGTTGTTAAACGACGATGTCAAACTCGTGACACTCGCTGGCAAGGCTGGCTCCGGGAAGACACTGCTGGCGTTGGCCGCCGCATTAGAATGCCGTTCCCGCTACCGTCAGATCATGCTGGCCCGGCCGGTTGTTCCACTGAGCAATCGCGACCTCGGTTTTCTACCGGGGGACATTTCAGCGAAGCTCGATCCGTACATGCAGCCGCTCTTCGATAATCTCTCTGTCATCCGACATGAGCATTCCGACCGCGAGGCCGGCGCCAAAGTCCAGGAGATGCTGGAGAACGGCAAGCTGGAGATTTCGCCGCTGTCCTATATCCGGGGGCGGAGCCTGCAGCGAATTTTCTTCATCGTGGATGAGGCGCAGAATCTGACGCCACATGAGATTAAGACCATCATCACGCGAGCTGGCGAGGGGACGAAGATCGTCTTCACTGGGGACATCAACCAGATCGATCACCCGTATCTGGACTCCCTGTCCAACGGGCTGAGCTATCTAATCAACCGGATGATGGGCCAGCCGATTTACTCCCACGTGACACTTGAG
Organism: uncultured Planctomycetaceae bacterium; assembly: GCA_937975745.1. Taxonomy (GTDB): domain Bacteria; phylum Planctomycetota; class Planctomycetia; order Planctomycetales; family Planctomycetaceae; genus CALJUK01. Next base: position 6,906 of record CALJUK010000567.1, read on the forward strand.
AAGGGGGAGAGATCTCCCCTCGCGGAACTTGCCAGCGACCTGCTGTAGCGCTGGGATGCGGCAGAGCGTGTGACGGTTCGCTGTGTCGGTGAATTGGTCCGACACGCTGACTTGGCGTCAACCGGCCCTCACGCGAACCGACCATCACAATGGGGCTCGATGTCACCACTTTAAGCGGTCAGATCACACCGCCGTGTGTTCGGTAAGGTGTCATCGCATCAGGCTTGTCCAATCCCCAGATTCGTTCCCAAATCTCAGGAACGTGCCGCAGACCTTCCGAGACAAAGATCAACTGGCGTGCTCTGATGTCTCGAGATGACGAGTAGATCGGCAAGACGCAGCCAACCTGGACGGCAGCCATCGTCATCAGCACTGTTGCCAGAAGTGTCTTACGCATGTCGACTTCCTTGTCTGGTAATTTCCAGCGAGCCAGTCTTAAGTTGTGTTCATGAAGCCCGCTCAGACGCAACCCGTGTTCCTGGGTTGAAACACCGATCGGGCAAAAGTCGGCACGAAGCGCACCGACTCTCCAGGCCAAAGCCTAGCGGCTGGCCTGATCAACAGTAGGTTCGAGGTGGTTTGGGAAAAGTCTCCCTGGGTGACCAGACAGGTCAACCAGGTGTTGAGAGACAGGTTCACGAGACCAACGTTCGTTCGCCAGTCTCACTCGGCCGGTAGCAGGACCGGCACGAGTTGTTGGTTCAAAGTGCTACTCGGTTGTTCGCGTAAAGTAAGGGCTGGTCGACGGTTGTTGTGGTTGACCGTCGGTCGGCTGCGGCTGTGCGCCGGACAGGCCGGTCGTGGCACCGCCGAATGAACTGTTGGTCGAAATCTGTGGTGCGGATGATGGCTGGGAATTGCTGGTCGCAGCAGCCTGCTGCGCTTCCAACTCGTCCATCGTCCGAACCTTTTCTTCCATTTCTTTACCCGGCTTGAAAGTCACGACGTACTTTTCTTCGACGTCGACTCGTTCGCCCGTTCGAGGATTACGGGCTTTGCGTGCAGCCCGCTTTTTCACCTCGAAGACGCCAAAATTCCGCAACTCGATTCGCTTTTCGCGGACCAGAGTCTCGACGATGGCGTCAAATGTTTGCTGGACGATCTCCGTGGTCTTCAGCTGTGTGAGACCAATTTCCTCAGAGATCGCTTTGACAATTTCTTTTTTCGTCACGTGTCCAGACTCCCGTGCCAGAAGTCATCGGCAAGATGGGCACCTCCTCCAGAGGGCCACAAACTGACTCAAGTGTAATGCCAAAGCGAACTTAGTGTCAAGTGGTTTCAACCCTTCCTGCCTTGAACGCTCTGCCAGTTGGCGATCTGGATCAGTCTCGACTTCACCGGGAGTTTCGAACCAATCTGTCACAACCCCTTACTATTAAACATTTTGCAGTGAATTCGCGACATCGCTTTCGATCCGAAATTCGGGCACGTCTCGCAACTTTTTGTTCTCAAATGGCTTATGTTTTTTTGCGTTTTGGAGTCGTGATCGCTTCGTCACATCCGTCCAGAATCACCGGTCGCCGCATTGGGCCACGATTGGCCTCACTGGTCCCAACGGATGTTCGATGATTCCTCATCTCCCCTATCGTCGAGTCATTGTTGGCAAGTTCAGGAAAATCGTTATTTTCGTTAGAGTTTCACAAAAATAGCGAACCCCGCAGCGCGACGCCGGGAGACAAACATTCGGTGAGGGGGCGATGGAGGCCATCAAAGCTCACAACGACGCAGCGGCTAGTGCCTTGTCAGGCCTTACACTTC
>CALJUK010000568.1 GCA_937975745.1 uncultured Planctomycetaceae bacterium
CATTCACAGGACGAAGACGAAGCACACAGAGGTTTTGGAACCGCTTCTAGAACGAGTCTCAAGTTCGGCTCGGCGGGCTGTGGTCAGGCATTGGCCGCCCACAGAATGTCCGGCCCCTCGGGCATCATTGCGAGATGACCGCCAGCCTCCCTTGAATTCCACCTGTTAAAGTAGCTTCTCGAATCTGAGCAAACCGGGGAGTGAGAGCGTGCGATTTCAGAATCGAGTGGTGATCGTTACCGGGGGAAGCAAGGGGATCGGTGAGGGGTGCTCGCGCATCTTTGCCCGGGAAGGGGGGCGTGTCGCCATTCTCGCCCGAGGTGCCGACGCGGGCGAAAGACTGGCCGCCGAGTTGACTGCCGCCGGTCCCGGGGAAGCCTGTTTCGTTCCCTGCGACGTCAGCGACCACAGGCAACTCCACGATGCAATCGAGCTGACTGTCGCGAAATACGGTCAACTCGATTGCATCATTAACAATGCGGGCGTGCATCCTCCGGCGACACCCATCGAAGAGACTTCCATCGAACTGATGGAAGAACTGATGCGGACGAACTACCTCAGTACATTCGCGGGTGCCAAGTACGCGGTACCCCATCTTCGCAAGACACGCGGCACGATCATCAACATGTCATCGATGACGGCCGTCCTGGGGCAGGAACATTCGACCGCTTACTGCGCGACAAAGGCAGCTCAGGTCGGTTTTACAAAGGCGCTGGCAATCGAGTTGGGTCCGCTTGGAATCCGCGTGAACGCGATTTTGCCCAGCAATATCGACACGCCATTGATGCGAGACTGGGCGGCCACCCTTCCCGATCCGGAGTCGGCCCTGCACCGTGTCAGCGATCTCCAGGTCTTCGGTCGGATGGGAACCTCGGAAGAAATGGGGCGGATTGCGCTCTTCCTGGCAACGGACGAATCGAGCTTTCTGACCGGCCAGGCAATCGAAGCCGAAGGGGGCGCCAGCCTCGACTACTGACAGACAATTCGGCACCCGTCCGACAAATATCTTTTTCGATACGGACGCCACGTAAAGCTGCAATGCATCCGCATCGATGCGGCGACGACATTGCAAATGCCGTTTGTCCCGCTATAAATAGCGCGCCGTTTCCCGATGGCGTGCAAACATCCGTCGAAGTCCGCAACGGATTCCGTCCGTATGCGGCTTCTTCCCCCGCGACAGTGAGTTTTCATGAAGATTGCGATTCTCTCGCGAAAGCCAAGCCTGTTTTCGACATCGCGTCTGCGCGAAGCGGGCGAAGCACGCGGGCACGAGGTCTATGTCATCGACTATTTGCGATGCTACATGGACATTACGTCTCAACGGCCCAGTGTGCTGTACCAGGGAGAAGAACTCCGGGGCTTCGACGCCGTCATTCCGCGGATCGGCGCTTCCCAAACGTTCTACGGAACGGCTGTTGTCCGGCAGTTCGAAATGATGGGTGTCTTCCCGGTCAACGAATCTCAAGCGATTTCTCGTTCACGAGACAAACTCCGCTGCCTGCAACTTCTTTCGCGGGTTGGACTTGGGCTGCCCGTTACCGGCTTTGCGCACTCGACCAAAGACATCGACAGTCTGATTGACCTGGCGGGTGGGGCTCCGCTTGTCATCAAGCTGATCGAAGGAACGCAGGGTGTCGGAGTCATTCTGGCGGAGACACGCAAGGCGGCTCAAGCGGTCATCGAAGCATTTCGCGGACTGGATGCCAACATTCTTGTTCAGGAATATATCAAGGAGGCCGGTGGGGCCGACATTCGTTGCTTTGTCGTCGGAGACAAGGTTGTCGCCAGTATGAAGCGGCAGGGAGGTCCAGGCGAGTTTCGCTCGAACCTGCACCGAGGCGGTTTCGCCGAGAAGATTACGATCACGGCTGAGGAACGCCGGACGGCCAAGCGTGCCGCCCGAACCATGGGACTGCATGTCGCCGGTGTCGACATTCTGCGGGCCAATCGTGGCCCCGTCATCATGGAAGTGAATTCGTCTCCCGGCCTGGAGGGAATCGAACAGGCCACCGGAGTCGATGTCGCCGGGAAGATATTCGAATTCATCGAAAAGAAAGCAAAGCTGGGCGAAACACGAGACCGCGGCAAAGGCTAGCCTGCGCGAGACGGTGTGGTTTTGACCGTTTTGACGATTGTTCCACCGTGATCCACGCCTGCCCCCACTCACCAGGTGCGTTTCGCTCAATTTCTGCCCGCATCAACAGTGTGATGCCCATAGGGCCGTCCGAACGGACTGGCAATCGCCTCGAGGCAGGGATATCATCAAAATCGCCCCGGATTCCGCTGATGCGGGTTCGTTGTGCATGGGTCGCTTGCCGGCGAGGCCGATTTCGAGCGGGACCATGAGGGCGGCTGTTCGTCCAACACGCCGTCACGCGTGGATCGGGCAGAGTCTCAGTCGTAAGGACGGCGGGTGCTGAATGTCTGAATTTGTGGCCGATGCGATACCGCTGCTGAGTACGGCGGGGTTGCTCGAACAACTTCGACGAGGTGATGACAGCGCCTGGACGCGGTTTGCCAACCGATATGCTCCGGTCGCTTATGCATTCAGCCGGCGGCGATCCGCCTCGCCGCCGATCGCGCAGCAAACCGTACAGCGTGTATTTGGCGATATCCATCGGGAATTGGAATCTTCTCGCTTTGTCGAGAGTGACGCTTCCGCATTGGAATGGGTCCTTAATCTGGCTGATCAGCATCTGACTGAATCGGCCGTCGACCGGACATTGGACCACGGAACGGGCGAGTCACCCTCGCACCACGATGCGACGATGATTGTCACGCGGGAGCCCCGCGCGGGCGGAGAGGAAGGGGCCGACGACTATAGCCTCAGTCTGGCCATTCTCGTGCAGCAGGTTCTCCAGGAGTTGAGGGCCGATTTTCCGTCCGAGTCGCTCTCCATCTTTCGAAGAGTCGTTGTTGACGGCGAATCGGCCAGTACGGTGGCGGAGTCACTCACCTTGCCGATCGGCACCGTTTACCGCACAGTTCACGAAGTGCTGCAGCGGTTGCGAATGGAACTTAAGAAGTAGTGCACCGCGCCGCGGGCAGCAGACGACGGTGGTTACCCGCTGCTGCGGCAGAGTGAGGAGCAGGCCCGATGAATAATGGCCCCCAGGCAATCAGCGGCGATGATGGGCGTGATGAGTGGCTGCAGGGACTGCACCGAGGCATTCTGACAGCGGACGAGCTGGACCGGACGCTGGTCTTGCTGGAATCACGTCCCGATCTGCGCGCTCGACTGGACGCCATGCAGGTCGAAGATCCGCTGTTGCAGGCGGTGCGGGCCGGGTTCGCCCCACCCAGTCTGCAGGAGAACGAATGCGGAAACAGCGTGATATCAGTCGCGAATCTCGCCGATTCCTCATCGACATCGGGAGACCGCACCCGACTGACCACCGACACGGCAGAGAGGCCAGCGACAGCCGCCGACCTCAATCTCCGCGAAATCGGGCAATACCGCATTCGTGAACTGCTTGGTCGAGGGGGCATGGGTTCTGTCTACAAGGGGGTCCATCCCCAGTTGGACAAGGTTGTTGCCATCAAACTGCTGAAAGAAGGTCTGGCGTCCGACAGCAACGCCGTGGCACGCTTTGAGCGCGAAATGAAAGCCGTCGGAAGGCTCGACCACCCCAATATCGTCCGGGCCACCGACGCCGGGACGGCCAGCGGCCACATGTATCTGGTGATGGAGTTCCTGGACGGGATTGACTTACGGCAACTGGTTGACGAGCAGGGGCCGTTGTCGATTCCCAATGCCTGCGAGATCATTCGCCAAGCGGCCGTTGGCCTGCATTACGCGCACCAGGCAGGACTCGTCCACCGGGATATCAAGCCCAACAACATCAGTGTCACGTCTCTTGGACTGGCGAAGGTTCTCGATCTGGGTTTGGCCCGGCTCACCGAAGATGAAGCGGGCGAATCTCCGCAGTTGACACAGACATCACAGGTCTGTGGGACTTACGACTACATGCCTCCCGAGCAGTGGGAAAGCACGCACAGCGTCGATCACCGAGGTGACATTTACAGTCTCGGCTGTACGCTGTACTTCCTGCTTGCTGGTCGAGCTCCATTCGACGATCCCAAGTACCAGGGAAGCTATCTCTCGAAAATGAAGGCTCACATCATGGAGCCGGTCCCATCGATTCGAGAGCAACGCGCGGATGTTCCCGACGGCCTCGTACACATCATCGAACACATGACGGCGAAAGAACAGACGGAGCGTTATCAGTCGGCAGCCGACGTTGCAAATGACCTGACCCAATACTGTCAGGGAAGCCACATCGCCGCCCTGATCGATCCAAACGCCAGTCCCACCGAGGCCGCAGTGGGATACCCAACGGCCATTTCGAGCGGCAGCGGGCGAACAGAGCCGGCCTGGAAATCGGGCTCGCAGTCGAGCGTGGCAACGGCTGCGCCGGCATCGGGGCGCGGTCTCTGGCTGATCGGTGGCGGACTGACTGTCGCGGTCGCAGTTGTCGGTATTGTTGTCGCGCAGATGATCGGAGCCAACGCCGGTCGGAACTCCGTCCCATCCGAAAGCGATCTGGCGGTGGCCGGTGTGCTACCGCCCAAGCCTGCGACTCCCGCGGCCGGTTCGAGTTCGCCCGAATCGACAGCCGCGATGGCTGGGGCCAATTCCCAAGACTCGACTCAGACACCGCCTCCGACAGTGAAGCCGATCATCGCGTCGGTCGCCGATCAGCGTATCGTTGAGGAGCAGCAATTTAGTGTTGCCCTGCGCGTGACCAACGGTGATGCCTTGCCGGGCAGCCTGCAGTTCTCACTTTCAGCTGACGCACCTGAAGGTGTTTTCGTCCAGGCGAAGACCGGCGCCGTGTCCTGGAAACCGACCGAAGCTCAGGGACCCGGAAAATATCCGATCACGATTCTGGTCAGCTCGGACAACGCGGCAGTTGAACCTGCGACGCTGACGTTCACGTTAGACGTCCAAGAGGCCAATGTCGCGCCGGTCATGGAGCCATTGGAGAACCTGAGTGTCGAAGAAGGGGCCACCGTCAAGTTTGTCGCCCGCGCTCGAGATGCAGATCTGCCGGCCAACGGACTGCGGTACAGTCTGGGAGAGGATGCCCCCGAGGGGGCGGTCATCGATCCGGCCAGCGGCCGCGTCTCGTGGACTCCGACGGAAGCCCAGGGACCGGGGGAATATGTCCTGACCGTTCGAGCAACAGATGACGGACAACCGGCCCGGTTTGACTTCAAGACGGTGACTATCAAAGTCAGCGAGGTCAACCAGCCGCCCGTGGTGGATGTCCCGTCAGAACACCGTCTCGGCCCGAACGAACGCCTGGATTTCATTGTGCGTGGAAGCGATCCCGATTTGCCGGCCGTTGATGTGACGTATCGTCTCGGTGACGGAGCTCCCACAACCGCAACCCTTGACCGCAAAACAGGGGCATTTCATTGGGTATCGAAGGCCGAAGACGTCGGGAAGACGTATACCTTCCCTGTGATTGTGACCGAAGTCGGTCCGAAGCCTCTCGAAACATCACGCACGCTGACAGTGCACGTCGAGCGTTACGTCCGCAACTCGATTGGTATGGCGTTGGCCTACGTGCCGGCGGGACGATTCCGGATGGGATCGCTCGTGCTCGATGAAGACAACGTGGCGGCATTACTGGGCTTCAGCCCTGATACCAAAGGAAGTCCTCCCAAGGGAACAACTCCGCCCGCTTCGTCCACCAAGTCCGGGAAAGCAGTCGGGGGAGAGGCCTTCTCGGATGAACGTCCCGTCCGGATCATCGAATTCTCGCGTCCCTTGCACGTCGGCGCATATGAGGTGACACAAGCCGAGTACGAGCAGGTGATGGGCCGCAACCCCAGCCATTTCGCGCCACAAGGACGCGGGGCCGACCAGTTGAAGGGTGTCGACAATCCGGCGCAACTGCCGGTGGAATCGATCACCTGGGACGACGCGGTGACTTTCTGCCGCAAGCTTTCGGAACTGCCCGCGGAGAAAGCCGCCGGCCGAGTCTACCGCCTTCCGCAGGAAGCAGAGTGGGAATACTTCTGCCGAGCGGATACTGGCACGAAGTTTGCGTTTGGAAATCAACTATCTTCAAGCCGGGCAAATTTTGACGGTACCACCGGCTGGCAGGGTGCACCGGCGGGACCCTTTCTGAAACGGACTGCCGCTGTTGGCTCGTATGCCCCGAATGCATGGGGCCTTTACGATGTGCACGGCAATGCGGCGGAATGGTGTGCCGACTGGTATTCACCCAAGGCGTACGAAGTGACCGAGACGCTCGACCCCAAGGGTCCCGGTCCAGAAGAGGAATCGGTCGTCCAGAGCGGCAGACATCGAGTTGTCCGCGGAGGTGGATGGAACGAAATTGCTGCCTATCTGCGCGCTGCACAGCGTGGCCATTCGCGAACGCCCAACAGCAGTATCGGCCTTCGTGTTGTCTGCGAAACGCGCAAGACAGAACCAGAAGCCAACAAGTAGAGCGAGCTGCATCTGACTGTAGCGGGTGTCGGCGGCGTAAACTGCCTGATTCGCAGGCCATTCAGCGTCCAAACGCCGCCACAGTTGTACGCAATGCGTACTGGACGAAGGCCTGTACCGGCGGCAGTGGCCCCGCGGGTCTCGGACCGGCGGGAGCCTGAGTCAATGATCAACGATCCCGAAGACTGGCAACAACAGCTACTCCATCAACCGCTGGTGTTAACCGGTGGTTGGCTCGCGGCCATCGGGCTGTTTGTCATCGGCTGGTCGCGAATACATGCGGGAGCCCCCTGGACGGCCTGGCTGGCTCCCGTCGCATTGGCAGCGGTCCTCTATTGCGTCACCTGCCGGCTGATACTGTCTGCTGCCAACCGTGGCCGATAACGCAATTCCCAGACATGCAGCCGGGGGTGCCCAGGCGACAAATCGGATGGGAACGACTGCTCGGCAGGCGGCAACGGATCAGGCTTCGGTCGGCATCGCGGGGGGAACGTTGCCGTCGGCCTCGCTCTGGTTCTTGATGGCCTCGTAGACCTCTTGCCGGTGCACGGTCACGTGCTTGGGCGCTTCAATACCAATCCGCACTTTGTCCTTGCGGATGTCAACAATCATCAGTGTGATCGAATCTCCAATGATGATCTTTTCGTCTGTTTTACGGCTGAGAACGAGCATCGCCTGTCCTTGCGTTGCGTGGAACTTTTTGAGGGGCGTCAAGTAGCACTGACGCAACAGTAGTTCAATTTTCGCAACATCGCGGCGAGACGTCGAAAGTTGAACGCGGATTCCCACGAGTCCGAGTGAAGAATTCCGAACACAACGATTGCAACAGAAACTCCCATCAATTCGCCGTGGGCACCGCACTTCAACGAGTCGCGCTTCGCCAGACTCTTTGGAACGAGACAATCATAATTCTTGGAAAATTCGGAAAAATACTGACGACAGGCAGAGATCGCGGCATTACACTGAGGGACTGAATGTCGGAGGTGAATACCGTGCTTGGGGGCAAATTGCGTGTCCAAGTCCCGGCATGCCACTCGGCAGTGTGACACCCGCGGAGTGCCGTAGGCCGGGCAGGCTTTCTTTCCAATCCTCCAATCCCGATGCTCAAGCAACTCAAAGTCAGGGCAGAACTTTGAGCAAGTCTGACGGGCAACAGGTTCGTCAGACTTGGGGGCGCTGAATCGGGCGGGGACAGTTGACTCGGAAGGCAGACGTCTGCTTCGTCTCCGCGAGAGAGCAGCGGAAAATCAATGGCCTCAACGCCAACACCGTGTCGGGCTATTAGGAGCAAACGTCCACATTCTGGTCGCAGGATCGGCTGAAGCGTTGCAACCAACTCGGTGCTTTCAACCGGCCGTTTCGTTGCATCGCATTTGAGCCAACTGTTGTATCGATTCTTACTTCTGGCAAGATTGGCTTTCAGATTTTCTCAAGACTTCCGATTGCGTCGGCTCACAACACATCGGAAGGTTAGGAAGTGTGCAAAAGCCTGGACAAAATATTCACCGTGTTCGTGTCCTGAACATCAGGGCACGAATTTTGCAATCTGGACTGAGTCCAGGAATCAGGCACACCGTGAATCTACCTGATCCGCGGTGGGTGAAGCGGATTGGTTTAATACCGGCTGTCTCATTGATCCAGCGTGGTCAGCAGTCGAGCACTTTATTTTGAATGACTTCACAGTCCAAGGGCAGTGCAAGAAGGACTTGAAATGCGTATCGCACCATGGCTGCGTTCGGTCCACGCTCGTCTACTTCAGTCTTCCCGCCGGGGACGCTCATCCCGATCCCGTAAGAATCGCCACTCGAGAGACGTTTCGGCGGCGGTAGAGCGGTTGGAAGACCGCACACTGTTGGCAGCGGGCGGACCGAACCTGGTGACAATCGCTCCCAATACGGGTGGTTTCCTGGTTGACGGTGATGTCGAGCACGTCGCGCCGCGGGAGCTGACTTTCCAGTTTGCTCCCGGCAACCGTCTCGATCCATCAACCTTGAACGCCATCAAGATCGAGCGATCGGGCTTCGACGGCAATTTCACTGATGGAAACGAAGTCCCCATCGCCCCCGGCTTTCTCGATCTGGGCAACTCCAGCAATGTCGTCGTCATGCGGTTCGCGGAGACGCTGCCGGACGACGTTTATCGAATTACGATCGATGGAACGTCGGCCAATGCCCTGACCGACATTG
>CALJUK010000569.1 GCA_937975745.1 uncultured Planctomycetaceae bacterium
AGACCGCTTCCTCTTTCACGGCGGCGTCACGGTCGATCTTGAAAAGTCGCGAACCGTCTCGCTGGGAGCCAGGCATCCCGTCTTCGACGGGCGATCTCTCTATTTCGGAAATGGTGGAGCCGTGATCGCGTGTGATCTGGTCAACCCGCGCGAGGTCACCAGCAAGGACCGCCGCGGCAACGACGTGAAATCCACGCAGCTTGACCGGCTCTGGCAACTGCCGGACCGGGAGATTCACGAAGTCCCTGGAGAAGAATACGAGCAATGGCTGAAGCAGAATCCGATCGAAGTCGACCTCAAAGCGGGCAGCCGACTTTACGGTCATCAGGGCGACCGGTTGTTCGCCGTCGAACTTCCCGCCGAAAACGGTTCTCCGAAAGTCGTCTGGAACAGGCGAATCGAAGGCACGCCCCGCACAATGATCGCCGCCGCCGATCGTCTGTTCGTCGTCACCGAAGAGGGCGGAATTCTCTGCTTCGGAGAATACGAATCAGAAACTCGGCGATTCGCAGAGGAGGTGGTCACACTCGAAGAAGACTTGGAGTGGTCGAAGAAGGCCGGCGAAATCCTGGCAAGATCTGACGTCAAAGGCGGATACTGTCTGGCAGTCGGGATCGGGACGGGAGGACTCATCAGAGAACTGGTCCGGCAATCCGAACTGCAGCTCATTGTGATTGACTCCGATCCCGCGGCAGTCAGCACGCTGCGGGCCGAGCTGGACGCAAGCGGATCGTATGGCACGCGGGTGACCATCCTGACGGGCGACCCGGTGACGGCGGAATTTCCTCCCTACTTCGCCAGCCTCGTTGTTTCCGAGATGTTCGCATCCGGCAACGGCGAACTGGCAGATGAACTCGTGCAGGCGCTGTTTCAGTCGACCCGTCCCTACGGCGGAGTGAGCATGCTGCAGTTGTCTGAAAAGCAGGCGGCAGCTTTGCAGCAAGCCGTTGATCGCCTCGATTTAGAGAGTGCGCAGGTTCAGCAGACGGGCGAGTTCATCAGTCTGACGCGCGTCGGGCGCCTGCCCGGTTCAGCCGACTGGACGCACGAATACGGAGATCCCTCCAACACGCTCATGTCGCACGACGAACTGGTGAAAGCGCCGCTGGGTGTCTTGTGGTTCGGCGGCCCTGCCTCGGGACGCGATCTGTTCTACAACCGGCACTTCTGGGGACCGAGCATGGCGGTGATCGGGGGGCGCATGTTCGTCCAGGGGCCCGGACATCTCACCGCGATCGACGTCTATACCGGTCGCATCCTGTGGAAGAATGCGCTGGAGGACACAGCCAACTACCGGCCTGGCCGCCGCGGCAACGATTTTGAAGGCCGCCTTGCGGGATTCCACTTTCTTGCGGTCGATGACAGCCTGTATCTCGTTCTGGTCGACCGTTGCGTGCGACTCGATCCCGCAACGGGACACGAAATTGCCACCTTCCAGCTTGAGAATCCCGATGAGCAGTGGGGGCGAATTCGCGTCGAGGACGAACTGCTCATCACAGAGGTGTTCGGCGCAACCGAAGCGTTCGGCGTCATGCCCGTGGCCATGGCCGCCTTGGACCGCCGCACGGGCAAACTGCAGTGGCGACGTGACGCCCACCTCAGTTTTCCCGTCTCCGCGATAAGCGGCGATACCGTGTACTGCTTCGACGGCGCACTGGAGGGCTTTTACGCGGACTGGAAGCGCAGAGGCGTTGTTCCCGAAGCTGCGGAAAAGAAGTCGGTCGTCGCCATCGATCTCAAGACGGGTGAGGAGCGGTGGCGCGTCGATACCGAGCATATCCTCACCTGGCTGGCGTTCTCCCGCGAAAAGAACGTCCTGATCGGCTCAAACAAGCTGTCCATTACCGCCTTCGATGGCGCCGAGGGATACCAGATCTGGACCAAATCAGCCGAGGGCGTTGGCTTCCGCGGCCATCCCGAAACTCTGTGGGACAAAGTCATCCTCTGGAACGATCAGATTCTCGACCAGCGCGGTCCGGGCCTCGCATACGACATCGCCACCGGTGAGTCGATCAAGCGACGGCACCCCATCACGCAGGAGATGGTTGACTGGGAGTTCACCAAGTCCGGACACCACTGCAACTATGCAATTGCCAATCCGCATCTGATGACCTTCCGCGCCGATACGGCCGGCTTCTGCGACATCCTGAGCGGATCAACCTCGCGCCTGCAAGGTTATCGCCCCGGTTGCCGAAACAGTCTGGTTCCCGCGAACGGCGTGCTCAATTCCCCCAACTTTGCCAACGGATGCGTTTGCGGATACCCCCTGTTTACCTCACTGGCCTTGATGCACCGCCCCGAGGCCGAAGTCTGGTCGTACAATGCCGTCACCATGCCGGCCGAGAAGAAACCGGTCGAACGATTGGCCGTCAACTTCGGCGCCCCAGGAGATCGTCAGGACGATCGTGGATCGCTGTGGCTCGATTATCCGAACCGCGGTGGATCGTCTCCCGACGTCGGGCTGTCAGTTGAGGGCGACGAGCTGGAGTACTTCCACCAGCATTCCGCCTTGGTGGATGCCGGGCCGATCGACTGGGTGGCCGCCTCGGGAGTTTCGGGCGTCTCCAGGATCACGGTTGCCCTCAATAACCCGTCACCGCGTAAGTACACACTGAAACTTGTCTTCAGCGAACCAGACCCCGACGTCAAGGAATCAGACCGCGTCTTCAGCGTCATGGTTCAGGGCGAAACAAGAATCGACAATCTCGATGTTGCCGGGGAACTGAC
>CALJUK010000570.1 GCA_937975745.1 uncultured Planctomycetaceae bacterium
TTACCAGCCGTTGCCTGCCGCCCCGCCGCTGCAGGTCGTCGAGCATGTGCTGCATGTTCGGCTGGGGAACTTCGTGAAAGACCTGCCGACCGTTGATCTCCACACGCAGTCTTCGCCCAAAGTCGATCAGCCCGTCGAACAGCAGCAGCGAGTGGTTCCTCGCTCCCGACCGAACGTAGATGACCGTCCGCAGCGGGCTGCCGGCCTTGATATCGGCCTTAAGTTGCATGGGGGAAATTTTCGGCAGACGGCCGCCGCCGCTCCAAACAATTGGCTGAGTCACGTTGTCCGGGAAGCCTCCCATCAGAACCCAGAAGAATTCATTTTCGGACGGCCTGAGGATCGATTCCTTGAACTCGTCGAGCGGTTTGGACCGCCTCTGCAGCGACATCCACTCGAATAGTTTGTCGAGTTCTTCGTAGTACGTTTCGTAACCGCGGGCAGTGTATTCGGTATAGATCAGGTCGAAGCCGTATTTCATCATCCTGTTGAGCTCGCGCGAGTTGCGTTCCTTCGTGTCGCGATCTCGATCGCCGTTGACGACATACCAAGCCGTCTGCTCGGCATTTCCCCAGTAGTACATGCAGTGGTTGTCGCTGATCCCGGTGATGGGAATGACGCCCGCGAAGACATCCGGCTGCGACATGCCGACGTCAAAGGCCGCATCGCCACCCATTCCATGGCCGGCCAGAAAAATGCGGTCCGAATCAACCTGAAATCTCCGCCGCGCGTCACGGATGCACTCGGTGACGATATTCTGCACGCTACCGTCGGACGAGTAGGACTTTCTGTCGGGGGGCAGATATTCCGGTGCAATCACGATGTAACCATGGTGTTGTGCCATTCCTGGCGTATTCACATCGCCGGCCCACCATCTGACTGCCTGGGTACAGTTCTGACCGGCAGACCGCATGGCCACAATCATGGGATAAGGATGCTGGGGGGAATACTCGGGGGGCAGACTGACCGTATACCGGACGGCGGGCTGGGCATTTGGTTCGCCGACCTGCACTTCCGCCGGTTCACCGGGGAGGAAGCGTCCCAGCTCGATTGCCGGTGGCAGCAGAGGAATCATGTTCTTGAGGGTGGTTGCGTCGATTCCCTCAAGCGTGGCAAGCCGGGTAACGATGGCAATCTTCTCGTTCGCATCGATTGTTCGCAGAGAGGCCTGCACCAGCTCCCGCGCTTCCCACAACGCGAGAGCGGCCGACAGTTCGGTCTTCGCCTGGGCACTTCCAACCAACCAGCCTGACAAGGCCGTCGCCATTCGCTCCGCTGCGGGAAGGTCCGGATCGTTGGCAAAAGCGAAGAACGCATCAAGTCGACCAAGCGTATCGAATGTCAATTCGTCATTGATCGTGTACCGGGCCTGTTTGATTGCGGCCAGATCCGGATGGTCCGCCAACTCGGCCTGCAAGCGTCCCAGTGTGGCCTTCGCCTCGGCCAGTTTCTCTTCGGCCTGCTCATATCCCGAGGCCAGTTCGTGCAATTCGCGAAGGACACCGGCCGGCATGTTGGCCACCGGAAAAACACGAATGGCCCGCCGAACCAGTTGGTGCTGGCCGGCCGACTGGCGCATCCGCAAGTCGCCCAGCAACTCTTCCGCCCAAAGTGTACGCAACGACTGCAGAACTTGCTCGACAGCCGCCTGCATATCGGGGAAGTCGGTCTTGATTGAATCGAGTTCGTTACTGGCCGCCTGGTAACGTCCCGCTTGAACGAAATAGCGGGCGACAGCCATCCGATCTTTGGGTGACGTCGGATCGCTGGCCGAATGCAGAATGGCAGCCAGGCGGTCGTCCCCAACCGATGCGGGAGAGACACCGTACTCCCAGTAGTAATTCAAACTGGTGACGGTGACGTAGCGGGGCGAGAGCTTTGTAATTCCCTGGATCACATCGATCGGGCCGTCACCTGTCGCAACGGTCACGGTCCGTCGGCCGAACTCGTCGAACGGCCGGGTGTGCACCACTTCACCAACATTGGTCAGAGTCAGGCGTCTGCCGACCGGTCGCTGTTGCAGGGTAAATTCTTCAAACCGCGACAAGTCGGCTTCGTTCTTGACGGCCCCCTTGGGGATCTGCCGAGCCGGCACGTAATACTTCTGCATTCCCGTGTCGATCATCAGAATTGGCGTGCTGACGCCGGCAACGGTGGGATCGTGTTCCACGGCCAAGGCGCGGATCGGCATGAGGTCCCCTTCGAACCGCATGCCGTTCATCAGGCGGACTTCACCCGCCCACAGCGGAGCCGATCCTGCCAGAAGTCCGATGACCGCCAGCCAGACGGTCATCCGGCTGGAACCCAAGTGAAGGCGGGGACGGCGGACCTGCCGTAGGACCACATGCAGGCGGCATGCAGTTCTGGCAGGACGTCGCTGATCGGACCGCTCAATTCTCACGGGTGAACAGACTCCTTCGAACCAATTGCTCTATTGCATCGAATCCGGACCAAGTTGCCCTATTCGGTCAGGGATGCAGCGGAATCGCTATCGGCGGCGAGATCGAGGCAGACCAGATGGCTTTCCGAGCGGAGGAACAGCCGCTTTCGGGACAGGACGGGGGCGGCCCATGCTGGATATCGGATTCCATCGACGTCACATCGAGAGATTTCCACCCATTCCTTTGGGTTGCCTTCGACAGTCGCCAATGTCCCCCGCTCTCCCAAGACACTGACCTTGCCATCGGCGAAGATTGCCGATCCCCGACCGTAAAACGGCCAGGGAATCCGCTCACCAGTTTCCTTGTGCACAATCCGGCCTGTCTGTGGGTCCTGTCCCAAATCCGACAGTTGGCCCGCGAAACCGGTTGTCTCCCAGGCCAATTTTCCGGTGGCCCATTCGACACACCGCAGTGTGGCCTCGTTTTCGTGTCGACCGCTAAACCCGTAAACGTAGCCATCTTTTTCGATGGCTGTCGACCAGTGCGTCAGCATCACACGTGGGTTCCGCCAGACCTCACGGAACTGGCTCGGATCGTTCTGATCGACTTCCAGCAGCGCCGAACCAACACGATATGCGGCGGAGAGAAAAATCTGGTTCCCCACAACAACAGGCCGGGCAGCGTTGACCGATTCATGATCACGAGCGCGGAACCAATAGCGAAATCGCACGTTCCCATCGGCTGGATCGAGCGAGACCAGCCCTTGCCGCATCAGACACAGCACATGCCGATGGCCGGCGATTGTGACCGCGATGGGCGAAGAATAGCTGACGACCATCTCGTCGCCCGTCCATTCATATTTGGGATTCCCGGGCTCGTCCGTTGTGACACCGTTCCAGGTATCGCGACCGACGCTTTCCCAAATGGTCTTGCCGTCCGCGGCGTTAAAGGCCACGACACCGGAATTCGGCTGGCCACCGACCAGAACAATCAAACGATCCCCTTCGAGAATGGGCGTGGCTCCGACGCCGAAAAATGCCTTCGGAATGCGAAAGTCTGCGTGCAGATCGCGTTCCCAGCGGAGTTCACCGGTAGCCAACTCCAGGCACTTCAGTTTTCCACTGGCGCCCAGGGTGTAACAGAGTTGCGGTGTGAGCAGAGGCGAGCAGCGGGGACCATTGTTGTACCCGTAGGGGTCTTCGAAGTCAGACGTGTAAGAGTGCTGCCAAAGCGGTTCGCCTTCGTCGGCTGTCACGCATTGGACGATTTCTTCGTCACCAAGTCGGTGGTGAACAACCAGCCGATTCCCGATGACGGATGGGGCGCTGTAACCCGTTCCCACCCGCCGAGACCAGAGTCGGGGCGGCCCCGATGGAGACCACTGAAACCGCAGACCCTTCTCGCCAGAAACGCCGTCTGCCCGTGGACCAAGAAAGCAGGGCCAGTCCTCGCCGTCGCGCGGAGCAGTGTTCCGCGAGTCCGCGGCCTTCAGCGATACACGGCCGACGTCCGCGTCGGCAAGAGCGACTTCCGCCGCCCCATCCACCGTGTGGGACTCAGTCGTAGCCGTTGCAGCGGTCGGTTCGGCTTGGGCAGCCGATCGGTCGGCCAAGCCGTCACTGCAAGCCGACAAGACCAGGCCGACGAGCGCCATGCCATACTGAACAGTGACTGTGGGCTTCCGGACAGAGTGCGCCCGTCTGCAATCGGAGCGTGTCGGTCTCATCGGGGCGTGTCTCCTGTCGCGTTGATTGTGGAATCGGGGATTCACCGACGAATCGACGTTTCCAGTTCGATTCAATCTGTTCGCGTGCCGGTTTGCAACCCCGCCTCGGTGGGGATTGCGTACACGCGGAAGTAGGCGTTCTCGTAGAGTGTGGGGATACGGATCGGTCCCAGACGATCGGCAATCAGGTGCGTGATGCCGGTGGTCCTGCGTAAATCGACCAGTTCTTCGCGAGTGTATCCTCCCGAGTAGTGGTCGCTGGCCCAATCCTTCAGGAAACCCAACCGGCGGTTCCACTCGACGATTCCTGCCGGGTCTTGCGGACAATTCTTAAAGGCGACGTACTCGGCTCGCTCCGCATACCAGTGGAACGCCCAACTCTCGTTGGGTGTCAGCACCAGCGCGTCATGTGGTGTCTTGCCCTGGATGAAGGCGCAGGTTTCCAGCCAGGCAGTTTCCAGCTCACCCGTCAAGCGGCTGGGATTGTTTGTCACCAAAGGGGTCAAGAACGTGCCAGCGAAGCAGAGACCGCTGGCAATCCATGAGACTATCGACCCACCAGCGAAATTGCGTCGGACCGCAGATTACGGCGAGTCATCCGTCGGATGTGCGACGACTGACACGGGGGTCGACATCCGACGGACAAAAGTGTCTGAAACCGCCAACATCAGAAG
>CALJUK010000571.1 GCA_937975745.1 uncultured Planctomycetaceae bacterium
TCTTGCAGAAGTTCGTCGCCGACACCCCCTGGGTCCACCTCGACATCGCCGGCCCGGCATTCGTGGAAAGTGGAAAACCCCACATCGAAGGCGGCGGCACCGGAACCATGGTCCGCACCCTCGTCGAACTGGCAACCGGCGACGGGTAACCAGCCGTTGGAGTCCCGGCTTCAGCCGGAACTGAGTCGCTGGACATCCAACCGCCTGAAGGCGGAACTCCAACAGACTCAGTTCGGCACTCCTCTCCTGACCTCGCTGCTTGACGTGCGCCGGTCTCCCCAGAATCGCCGGAAATTCACCACAACGACACGACGGGCACAACGAGAGTACATACACATCGCACTGACTGTCACTTACGTCGTGTCCGTCGTGCCGTTGTGGTTCTCTCTGAATCTTTTCGCGAGCGTGGTTGCAAACAGAACTCGCGACCAGAGATTCACAGCGTGTTTCCTCAAACGTCGATCGGTTCGATTGCGTACGACATCATGAGTTAGCGATCGCCTGTCGAATGACCAAACGCATGGCCAGACCCCGCCTCAATAAAAGGATCGTGCTTGTCGCCGTCAGCGCGGCCTCGCTCGCGATTCTCTCAATCGGCGGGTTCCTCTGGCGCCGCGATTCAGCAGTCGAAAGAACCACACTGCGTCTCGGCGGAGCGATCGGCCGCAGTCAGAATGTTCCGGAACTGGCCTGGAATCTCCTGGGCAGGGAGAACGGCATCGGCCGCCTCGGTTCCGTGACGTACGTCGGCTTTGACCGCGTCTCGCTCCGTGACGATCAGTTGGAGTACCTCTCGGGCGCACATTCCTTGCGTGATATTGGCCTGCACGGTGTCCCCGTCGCCGACGAAGCGCTCAGGCACTTCGCCGGGCTCACTGATCTCAGGTCGCTGAACCTCACCGGCACGGCGGTGACCGATGCCGGGTTGCAGCATCTCACCGGTCTCACGCAACTGGAACAGCTCGTCCTTGCAGGAACGAGTACGGGCGATCATGGGCTGAAACATCTCGTCGCCCTGAAGAACCTGAAGCGGCTGGCTTTGCAGAACACGTATGTCGGGGACCCGGGGATGATGCACATCGGGCGATTGACCAGCCTCGAATACCTGGACCTCCACGGCACCAGCGTTTCCGACGAGGGGCTCACGCACCTGCACCCGCTGACCAACTTGCGCAAGCTCAACATCGACCGCAACAAGCTGAGTGAAGACGCCTTGATGGATCTTCAGACCGCCATACCCGGTCTGGTCATTCCCTGAAGTCAGGGCTCAACGCGGGCTTCCTGACCCCGCCGTTGGACCGACCGCAGGTCTCCACGCGTCCGGGAAACCTCCGGTCGCGCGAGTGACACCGCCGGGAGCCCGGCCACAACGGAAGTGATGCCGGTTGTACGTCGGGGCGTCGCCGTTCTCCGCTTTCGAGGAATCCCCGTGGCCGATTGGGTCGTCTGATTCGAGCCGCGGTTGCGCGCTGATTCGCAGAAGCAGCGGGCTACAGACTCGGGAAACCGCGACTTGAGGTCCGGGCTGGAACCGCTGTCGTCCCTGGACTGGACGCACAGGCCAGGTGTCCTCTGCTGCGCACGCAGGTTTTCCAGCCTGTGCCACCCGCTTGGTCACGCTAATTGCTGGCATACGCTGCTCGACCCGGTATCATGAAATCAACGTGAAGCATACGACTCAATCATTGGCAGAGTGGCAGGATCTGATTCCATCAGTGAACTCTTGAGTCAGATCAATTGGAGGTTCGTTGTTCGGGTTGCTCACAGTGCTACACCATCAAGGGCGATGAGGTTGGAAAGACGGCAACCTGCAGAGCGTGTGGTGAACAATTTCTGTTGCAACCCATCTCTCTTGCTCCATCGAGCGAGAATGCAGCAGACCGTACGCGCGATCCGGTCGAGGAACGAGAACCTGATCTGTGGACCTGTTTCTTCGCCACCGCCAGAAGTAGAAACAGGCTGCCTACGGCGACAGCCCCGCGCCGAAATGTCGCATAGAAATGACCGCCGACCGCTGGGGAGTCAGCCTGCGGGCGACGGAATCCGAAAGGCTGCCGAGTGTGCATTGGAATCTGGTCACATTCTGCGGCTGCTCTGCTAACAACCGAAACCCCAACTCACAAGTTGGTGCCGTCCTTCAGGGCAGGTCACCATGCCAAGTCCACGAGCTTAGCGCACAATTCGGAGCGGATTAGATGACGAGACTCGTTTCCTGCATCTGTGGCAAGCAGTACCGGATACCGGAATCAGCAAAGAAGTCTTCTGTCCGTTGCAGAGTCTGTGACGAACTCATTGACATCTCTGTGGAGCCACCTGATGAGTATGGGGACGCTTTCGACTCCACTTCGCAGGAATTGCCGGAAGCCCCGGTCGTCAATCGACGACAAGGCAAGAAACGAGCAAAGAAGAAAGCGGACGACAAAACAGCACGTCGATCCAAAACAAGAAAGGTTTCCCGCTCGATCGAAGTGGCGACCTATTCATTGATCGGTGTGATGTCTCTCGTGCTGCTCGCCGAAGGAATCATCATCAATGGTATGCTCGGGATCGCTGGCTCGTTTGGTCTTTCAGTGCTGGTTCTTTTCCTCGCGTTTCCGATCGTTGCTGCGATTCACGGTCATGCTTGGGCCGATTCGTGGTGGCGTTTCCACTAATAGTTCTCAAGACGGCGATCCGTTCAGTCAGTCTTGGAGTTGTGTTTGGTGATGACTTGGGCCATGCGATGGCAATGAATGAGGACTACCAATCACAGCACAATCGCCGCAGCAAGAAGAGAAAAGGGGAACGCGTCTTTCCGCTGAAGCATTCTGCCCTCGTGTCGGTTGCATGGAGCATGGGATTCGCCGCTGTGCTTTCTCCATGTTTGAAGATCATCGGCTCATCCAATGCGTCATCAGGTGAAGACACGCCACAAGCCGTTGCTGCTTCTCCTGAAATTGATGACGCGCCCCCTGAGGACGAATCTGAGCTTGCTGCTTACTGGGCCGAACAGGTTTCAGCGTATCGAATTTACGTCGAGACTCCGGAGAATGAGCCGGAGAGATTCCAAGGGGCTCCTGTCGACGAGGACCAGCATCTCGCACTTCATTATTCGACGACAGCGGAAACCTTGAGTGACGACCTCACGCTGATCAACGAGTTAGGAAAGCTGAGGTGGGTCAAGTTGGTGCTGTCTGATTGGAAAGACCGTGGCTGCGATGCAGTAGCGCAAGCCACCGAAATCTCCGGACTTGAGTTCCATGACAGCCATGAGGTCACAGGTGCTGGATTGCAATCGCTGTCGGATCTCAAGCAATTACGGGAACTTGACATTGCTGAAACTGGTACGACGGCGGAAGACTTTGTGCATGTCGCACGGTTGGAGAACCTGGAGGTGTTCAAAGCTCACGGCTCGCCCCACTGGTCCTTACAGGACGATCAATTGGCTCATCTCGGCGGGTTGACGAAACTCCGCGCTCTCAGTCTTGGCAATAGCCGAGTCTCCTCGTACGGCTTTCTGGAAGAACTGATGATTCTGGAAGAAGTGCAGATTGCGAACATGACCGACGAAGCGGTCCCCTATCTGTTGAAAATGAAGTCATTGCAGAAGCTGGACTTGTTTCTGGCCGAAGTCACGGACCGGATTGCGCCGGTGCTCGTTGACAATCCATCCTTGGAAGAAATCAAATTGATCCGAACAACGAATCAAGGCAAGAAAGTGTTTGGCGCACGAACGTTCGCAGCGATCGCCACGGCTCCGAACCTCAAAAGAATCCACTTGGACAGCAGATTTCGTCGAAGCTTCTGGTTGGCTCAGATTTATCATGCACATCCGAATTGTCACATTGAACCAGAATTGGAGATATCCCTGAATCAAGTCCCGAAGATCCATGTTGACGACATTTTCGGCGCGGCACAGGCTGGGGGAGATGTTCACGGGGGATGGCAATCTTCTGATGAGTACATCGACTTGGACCGGCTCGATCTGGCTGTGGATGGAGAGGGGTATGTGGTCAGTGTTGACTCGACTGGCAGCGGGTCTGTCAATCGAGTGGTGCTCAACGACGATGACTTCGGAGTCATCGCAACCTTCAAGCATCTGCGGTCGATCAAGGTTCCGCGAAGTACACTCTCGCTGGACGGTGTCAAGCAACTGTCAGTGTTGGAGAATCTTGAAGAACTGGAGTTCGGTTCAGAGAACATTGGCCGCGATCAACTGCAGGACGTCAGGGCGTTATTGCCCGGTGTCTCGGTGAGTGTGCTTGATGACGAACCCTTGCGTGCGGCAGGTGAGAAGACGCGACGGGTTGACGCCGGTGAAGACGGTGCGACTTCCACGCAGAGGACTGCGGTCCGAAGGGACGACGGAGAGCGCAAGGCTCCAGCGGTCAGCGCCGATGAAGACGATGCAACTTCCAGTCAAGGCGCTGCCGCCCGACGGGAGGCCGCCAAGAGCGAAAAGCATGAACGAGCTGCGGCCGCGCTCCTTCAAAAGGCCCAACGCTTTGCAGATCGCGGTAACGAAAAGGCGGGTCGGCGGCTGCTTGAAGAAATCGTCGAGCAGTATCCCGACACCCAGGTCGCGGAAAAGGCCCAGCAGATCCTGAAGAGCCTTCCCTGAATTGAGGCGACGCGGTCAATTGACTTTGCAGGTCAATTGCAACGAGCGCTCCCCGGACGAGTGGCCATGCTGTTCGGGCTGTGCCGGACGCTCGGTGTGTTCCCAAGACCGGCCTGCCGAAGCCCGCAACAACCGCACGAAAAAAGGCTCGGCCGGGGTCGAAGCGCAGTCGAACGTTGC
>CALJUK010000572.1 GCA_937975745.1 uncultured Planctomycetaceae bacterium
AGGTCGTTCTTCGGAAATGTCGGCATTCTGATTCGCGGTTACCTGTACCTGCGAACCTTGGGACCGGACGGCTTGAAGGCCGTCTCCGAGCAGGCCGTCTTGAATGCCAACTATCTGATGACCAAGCTGCAGGACGTGCTCCCCGTACCGCACGGGAAGCGGTGCATGCACGAGTTTGTCAGTTCGGCTGCCAGCGTACAGCAACGGCGGGGCATCTCCGCGATGGACATTGCCAAGCGGTTACTCGACTACGGTTTCCATGCTCCGACAGTCTACTTCCCACTCGACGTGCCCGAAGCGATCATGATTGAGCCAACCGAAACGGAAGCCCGCCGGACGCTGGATGAGTTTTCGGACGCCATTCATGCGATCGTGGAAGAATCGGCCGATCTGCTGCACGACGCTCCCCATACGACTCCGGTCTCGCGTCCCAACGATGTCCAGGCAGCACGCCAGCCGATCTTGCGATGGCAGCCCACCCCCACAGCCACGCCGGTCGGCAGCGGTACCTGAATTTCAGACAGTGGCATCCTACAGGCCGTCGTGACAGGCCAGCCAAAACACGGGGGCCTCTCGGGAGAGATTGCGGTGAACGCCGTCTGCCGAATTCACCGTGAAGTGACTCCCGCGGACGGCAGCTGGAATATGGCCGTCGATGAGGCAATGCTGGAGGCGGCTGTTGAATCCGACTATCTGGCAATTCGCTGGTATCGCTGGAGCGAGCCAACTGTCAGTCTGGGCTACTTTCAGGACACCACCGAAGCGGACGTGCCTCCCCATCTGGCCGAATGTCCGCTTGTCCGGCGGTTGACGGGCGGCGGTGCCATTCTGCATGACAGGGAATGGACCTATTCGTGCGTTCTGCCGGCAGGCCATCCTCTACTGGCAGAAACACCACTGTACCTGTATCACACCTTCCACGACGCAATTGCTGACGTGCTGAATTCGCACGGTGTTCCGGTCAGATCTCGGGGAGAATCGCTGCCGTTTCAGGAGGGACAACCGTTCCTCTGCTATTCACGCGGTGACACTCGGGATCTGTTGCTCGGAGAGCACAAAATCGTCGGCAGTGCCCAACGCAGGCGACGCGGAGCCGTACTGCAACATGGAAGCGTTCTGCTGCGGCAATCGGCCCTGACACCCGAGTACCCGGGGCTCCTCGATTTGCACGGGGCCCCCATCGACATCGATCGCATGATCGACGAGATCACCCAACGAATCAGTCGCAAACTGTCTGTCGAAGGCAGAGTCTGCCAACTGCCAGAGGAGATCCAGGCGGCTGCGGACCGCCTGCGATCGGATCGGTATGACTCCCGGAGCTGGAATCGCCGGCGTTGAGAATTCATGATTGTGATAGTGAATTTGCTGACAACTTCGTTAGAATGGTGTGGTAGGGGAGTTTTCGTCTGCTTTGGAAAGTGCGAGTCCGTGCTGCTCTGAGTTCGACGCCCCGGCAGCCCGTCCGCAGATTGCTCTTGCGGGTTAGAGGGCTCGCAAAATGTTGACAAATCAAAAATATCGCGTTAGCGTAGATTAGAAGTATTCTCTTACTGATCCTGACGATGAGTCGTGTCAGATCGCATGTCACCATGCGATCTCATTCGTGAAAGTCGTTCACTTTGCCACGCGTGGGCAACCCTGCGTGGAATGTCGGCGGCGTGTCTGGCGGCCGTATTTTTCATTGGCCCCAACGCTTCTTCCGGCGATCCTATCAGTCTGAGCACGGTTTCGTTTATTCAAGATTCGCTCCATCTTTGCGAAGCGTGCCTCGGCGTGATACCGAGTCGGCCTGAGTAACAACCCAGTTGGCTCTGTGCTGGCTTCTGTCGTCCGACATCGATCGGCACTGACAGTATTGAACATCACGAAGTATTGAACATCATGAAGTGACGTCGTCTGTGGCCGGACAGTCGACTTCAGATAGTTGTGTCTCGCGATGCGTGGTTTCGTGACCTTTGCGAGTCTGGTTCTCGCCCGCCCAGTTTGGTGGAAGAACCTGCCCGCGGTGGCATCAGAAACCGGTTCGATAAATGGAGCAGATCCTGCATGATTCAGTCACAGTTGGTCGTAGTGGGAGGCAAGCATGCCGGCAAAGCGATCCCGCTGTCGGAAGGCCGCTTCCTGCTCGGTCGCGAACAGGATTGCCACCTGCGGCCCGCCAGTGAGTCGATCAGCCGCCATCATTGTGTCATCACCACCGACGAATACGCCGTCCGGATCCGCGATTTGGGGAGCACAAACGGCACGTTTGTGAACGACACGGCCATCCAGGGCCAGGTCGTACTCAACAGCGGTGATCTGGTCCGAGTGGGCAAACTCGAATTTGAAATTCGCCTGCAGGAGGCGGCGGCTCAAACCGAGGCCGATTCGGCCTCGGCGGTCGATGATGCGTTCCATTCGGATTCGGTCGCGCTGAACTCCAGCGAGACAATCCTCGACATGCAGGCGTATCAGCCGGACCAACAGCAGCCCTCCCCCTCCGATACCGCGATCGCCGGCAGCGATACCAGCGTCCCGGGAGCCAATCCGGCTACTGCACCGGATCCACAACAGACGCCGGCCGCCGCGGCCGTACCGCAGGAAATGCTGCAAGCCGCCCCTCAGGCGTACCAGCAACTGCCAGGCTATCCTCAGCAACCCTACATGATGCCACCGGGGTATCCGCAGCAGATGGGGTACCCGCCCTACATGAACCAGCCCTTCCCCGGGCAGCCCCCATTTGGAATGCCGGGCATGGGGATGCCAGGAATGGGAATGCCGGGTGTACCAATGCCCGATCCGTCCTACGGCCAGCAGATGCATCCGGGCGTGAGTTATCCCCCGCCAGACATGGGCTATCCCCCACCGGGTGGTCCTCCGACAACTAGCGGTCGGGCTCCCACAGCCAGCCCACCAGTGAAGCTGCCACCTCCGGAATCGACCGGTGCCGCCAGCCCCACCCCTCCTGCTGAAGGTGGGGCCGCCCCAGCACAAGGGAGCGGTGGTGGAAAGTCGGAGGAAAAGCCGTCGCAGCGTGCGGCCGACATCATCAAGAGCTACATGCAACGTCGTCCCGGCAGCGAAAAGTCGGAATAACGTCCACGGGCATTCAACTCCGCCGGTAGCGGCACGCACTGCGCAACGCGGGTGGCCCCTCGGCACGTCGCGGCTGTGTCGCACACGGAATCCCCTCACGGCATCTTCGCGCAACGAACCAGTCGACCGCAATTCGTGCGTTGCCCCAAGAGGACAGGAAGGGGCTCGCAACCGGCTGTCCATTTCGGTAAAACACACGCGACACCTCGACGCGGGTCCGCGCGAAATCCGGGTGT
>CALJUK010000573.1 GCA_937975745.1 uncultured Planctomycetaceae bacterium
TGATCATTCTGTTTCTGTTCCTGATGAACTTCCGCACGACGTTCATCACGCTCACCGCGATCCCCCTTTCGCTGGTGATGACGGCGGTGATCTTTTCGATCTTTGGGCTGTCGATCAACACCATGACACTGGGTGGGCTGGCGGTGGCGATCGGCGAACTGGTCGATGATGCCATCGTGGATGTCGAAAACATCTTCCGCCGGTTGAAAGAGAATCGCCACGCGCAAAATCCGCTGAATCCGCTGCTGGTCGTTTTCCGGGCGAGCGTCGAGATTCGGAACTCGATCGTTTTCGGAACGATGATCGTCGTTCTGGTCTTTCTGCCGCTGTTCGCACTGTCCGGGATGGAAGGTCGATTGTTTACGCCACTGGGCGTGGCTTACATCGTCTCGATTCTCTGCTCGCTGGTGGTGTCGCTAACCGTCACACCCGTCCTCTCTTACTGGTTGCTTGGCTCGGCGCGGCTGACCGAGTCGGAGAAGGACGGTTTCGTTCTCCGCGGGATGAAGTGGGTCGCCGACAAGATCATTCGCTTCAGTCTCCAATTCCCTGCACTGAACCTCACCGTCACGCTGGTTGCGGTGGCGGTCGCGGCCCTGTTCGTCATGCGGCTTGATCGGGACTTTCTTCCGCCGTTCAACGAAGGGACGGTGCAGCTCAATGTCGTTCTTCCGCCGGGGACGTCGCTGGCAACGTCCAATGAGATCAACCGCTCGGTGGAACAGCGACTGCAGGAGATCGGAGATATCGAGAAGTTCGTCCGGCGGACGGGCCGTGCTGAATTGGACGAGCACGCCGAAGGGGTCAACATGAGCGAGTTCATTATCGAACTTGACCAGGAATCGGAGAACAACCGCGAGGAGCAACTGGAGGCGATCCGCCTTGCGATGGAAGACATCCCCGGCATCGTCACGGCGGTCGAGCAGCCGATCGCTCACCTAATCTCGCATATGCTCAGCGGTGTCAAAGCGCAAATTGGCATCAAGATCTACGGCGACGATCTCGACATCCTGCGGCAAAAGGCGCAGGCCATGGAAGCGGAGATCAAAGGCATCCCCGGCGTCAAGGATCTGCTCGTGGAACCGCAGGTCGTCATTCCACAGCTGCGGATCGAACTCGATCGCGACAAACTCTTGCTGTACGGACTCAAGGCGGTCGATGTCAACGACTACATCCAGACGGCCATGAACGGTGACGTCGTCTCGCAGGTACTGCTCGGTCAACGCACCTTCGATCTGCTCGTCCGCTTCGATGAGAACTACCGCGAAGACATCGACGCACTGCGAAGGCTGACACTCGATACACCCGAGGGGGCAAGAATTCCCCTCTCGTCGGTGGCCAGGATCTACGAATCGGGCGGGCCGAATACCATCAACAGGGAGAATGTCCGGCGGCGAATCGTGATCCAATGCAATGTGGCTGACCGGGGCGTGGTGGACGTCGTGCAGGATATTCAACAGCAAGTGCAGCCGGTCGTCGCTTCGCTGCCGGCGGGGTACTTCGTGGAGTATGGAGGGCAGTTCGAGAGCCAGCAGTCGGCCAGCCGCGTGATTGGCGCAGTGTTTGCCGTGTCGATGGTCGGCGTATTCATGGTCCTGTTCACCATGTTCCGCTCGGTGAACCTGTCACTGCAGGTGATGGCGGCTCTGCCGATGGCGTTCATCGGCTCAGTAGCGGCGCTGGTACTGACAGGGCAAACGCTGACGATTGCGGCGATGGTGGGATTCATCTCACTGTCCGGGATCGCCTCGCGAAACGGCATTCTGCTGCTCAACCACTATTTGCATCTGGTCAAATACGAGGGAGAAGACTGGACAAAGAAGATGATCGTACGGGCCGGCCTGGAGCGACTGGCCCCAGTACTGATGACGGCACTCACGACAGGGATCGGACTTGTCCCCCTGACACTCGCTGCCGGCGAACCGGGGAAGGAGATTCTGTACCCAGTCGCGACCGTCATCGTCGGCGGACTCATTAGTTCCACCGCGCTTGATTTTTTCGTCCATCCCGCGCTGTTCTGGCTGTTTGGACTCAAAGCAGCGGAGCGCGTCGTCAATGAATCACAAACGGAGGTCGCTCTCGTGACAGAGCAACACGAGGAAAGCGGCTCCCATGAAATCAACGGTCGACAGCAGACGTCGTCCGACTCTGTTGATGACCCGAGCTTCGCCGGCGTGTCAGGACGCCCCGGCGACTCATTGAATTGATAGGAGACATACGATGTTCAAGTCACTTGCTATCCAAAGTTTCGCGCTGGCAGCTGCAGTGATGCTGTTAGCCATGCCCGAGAATGAACGACAGTCGGTTCATGCGGATGATGGCCACAGTCATGCCGCCGGGACGCATGCAGGTCATGCGCACGGAGGGACGTCAATCGCCTATCGGCTGTCTGACTGGAAGACGCTGGAGTACGACGACCCCGGCAAGGCCGGTCAGCATCTGCAGGCTGTGAAGAAGCTCGGCTGCGAAGCCCGGCAGGAAAGTCACGACGGTCATGTCGATGTGACGTACCGTTCTCCGCGCTGGCAGGCCCTCGAAGTCGAAACCGATCAGCTCGCCCATCAATGGGAATCGTGGTTGAAAGGTGCCGGTTTCGAAACGCTCCACGGACATCCCAAAGATCACGAAGGTCACGACCATTCGAACCACAATCACGGTCCCGATGGTGCTGAACATGTCGCCTATCGCCTTGTGAACTGGAAGACGATGCATGCGGACGACCCGGGGCGGCATGCAGAAGCAGTTGCCTTGCTCAAAGGACTGGGCTGCGAGGTGAAAGCCGATAGGCACGACGGTCACTCCGACGTGACGTTTCGTTGTTCGGAATGGATGCACCTTGAACTGGCGTCACACCAGGCAGCTCAGGGTTGGGAAGACTGGTTGAAACAAAACGGTTTCGAGGTTCGCCATACCCACTAAGCGACGAATTCATCCGACACCCGCGGCTGGCGGCTTCGTCCGTCAGCCGCAATCCAGGCTCAGCTCACTCTCTCACAACTGGAGACAAACAATGCGATCTCTCACAACGCTCATTGCTAGTGGAGGCCTCACCGTTCTGATGATGGCAGCCTCCGGATGCACTGGCGAATCGGCTTCCACCGGACCCGAGACGTCAGCTCCGCCCGATACGGTCGACACGCATGCTGGCCACGACCACCCCAGCGAAGGCCCGCACCGTGGCGATCTGATCGAACTGGGCAACGAGGAATACCACGCCGAACTGCTGCACGATGAAGAGGCGGGGACGGTGACGATCTATGTGCTCGATGGGGCGGCCACGGCCCAAGTACCGATTGATGCCACCGAGATTACCATCAACGCCAAGCACGATGGCACGCCGGAACAATTCCCACTGGCGGCTTCGCCGGATGCCAACGACCCGGAGGGGAAGTCCTCGCGGTTCGTTTCGGACGACAAGGAACTCGCGGCGCATCTCGACGAGGACGGGGCTGACCCGCGGCTCGTGCTGACGATCAACGGGAAGTCCTATCGCGGCGAGATCACGCATTCTCATGACCACGATCACGAGTGACTCATCATCTCGCACGAGGAGGACTTGAGAAGCGGATGAAGTCAGCTGGGCCAAAGGCATGTTAACGCGATGGTAGTACGTACGAATCCAATGTTTGACAATCAGTTGGAGCAAACAGCCCATGGAAGGGACATTAATCATCGATACACAGGTTCTCCATTTTCGGCCGTGGGTTACGGCAGCCTCGATCGGAAATCTAAAGATCCCATCGTGTAAATGTCGAAGGAGATGGAAGGGCAACAGGGAAATCCGGAATCGTCTCTGCACGGGAGGGACGGCAATCCCACTTGACTCATTTCGAGAGGGTAGTGAAAATCACGAGATGTCTGTGCTTCTTCGACACCTTCTGAGCCTCGCTGTTCTGGGATGCCCCATTAGTTGTATGGGTGCATCCGGATCCGGGGGCTTCGATGAGGTCGGACGAACCGTGCAGTCATGCACGTGTTGTGGGCTGGATACGGCGGCAAATAATTCCGGGCCAACTTCTTGCCCCCCTCTGCCAGGGAAGAAGTGCGAGTGCGGCGCTTGCTTTTGCAACGGCGCAGTCGTCGTCGAAGGATACGAACTTTTCAGCCTCCGCGACGACGGTTCGAAATCCTGGAGCGGTTCACCACACTTCGCTCCCCTCGTTGCGCCCAGCTTTTCCGCAACTATTGCTAACACGCGGGAAACAAGTCCGGCAGCGTCGGCATCAGGCCGCGCTGCGCGTATTCTTCACCAGTCGTTTCTGATTTAACGACCGGATGTACGCATGAGGGGCATGCACTCTAGCGAGTGCCTTGCAAAATGCTCTCTCGCGCAGGCTTTGTCATCGCCAGACTGGCGTCCAGCTTCTAATTCGCGGGCGCTGGGGTGGCCATGGATGACCGTCTCGCATGTCACCGTTGCAGCCTGCTCGGTGCATCGTGCTTACACGCCCATCGCCATCAAATGACGACGGCAATCGTCGGATTCTAACGACGGATTGCGATTGCCAAAAACAGCGGCTTCACCCGTCCGTCGAGCGGGACGAGCCGATCCTTCCTGACCTCGGCAGATCGAAAGGAAATCGAATCATGACAAGGAACGTCACAGCCTTCCAACGAGACATCGGCCTACTGATGGCTGCCATTTTGCTGACTGGTGCCACTGGGGTGACCGCCGATGGCGGCCCGTTTCAGCAAAAAATCGACGCTGCCGCAAGGAGCGAGCAGTATGCGTTTGTCCTGTTCTACAGTCAGAACGATGCGGCGACTCAGAAAATGCATGGAGTTCTGAAGGAGACGCTCTCCAACCGTAACGATGCGACAGCGGTATCGGTCAATATCTCCGACGCCAACGAAGCCACTCTGATTGAGCAATTCGATGCCACGCGAATGCCCATGCCGGCCGTGGCGGTGATCGCTCCGAATGGCGCCGTCACCGGCGTCTATCCGCAGCAGGTGACAACACCGCAACTAACAGCATCGATCGTTTCGTCAGGGCAGGCTGCCTGCCTCAAAGCATTGCAGGATCAAAAAATCGTCCTGCTCTGCGTGCATCCGGAAGGCACGACGTCCATTCCCAAGGGCGTTCAAGACTTTCAGGCCGATGCACTCTTTCGGGGGCGGACGCAGCTCGTGAGTGTCCAGGCGAGCGATCAGACGGAACAGAAGTTCCTCCGTCAACTTCAGGTGCGGACCGATCAGCCCTCGACGCTGACTGCCTTCATGGCACCGCCCGGCGTGATGTTGGGGGTCTACAACGCGAAAGTCACTCAAGACGTGTTGGCGCAGAAGCTGGCAGCAGCCGGCAAGTGTTGCGATGACCCCAAATGCAAACATCACAAGGGGGCAGCTGGTCAGTC
The DNA here is from genome assembly GCA_937975745.1 of uncultured Planctomycetaceae bacterium. Classification (GTDB taxonomy): domain Bacteria; phylum Planctomycetota; class Planctomycetia; order Planctomycetales; family Planctomycetaceae; genus CALJUK01. Next base: position 5,358 of record CALJUK010000573.1, read on the forward strand.
ATCGACTCGTCGTTGATGACGACCGTCCTCAGCGGGCCGAGAGTGGATGGTTTCGCTGTGCGCTCTCGGCCTTCACATTCTCGAAACAACTCGACAAGGAATGGAATCCATGAAACTTCGATCACTCGTCTGGAAAGAACTCTGGCAGCGTCCTACTCCAATGCTCACCAGCCTGTTGGCGGTGACACTGGGAGTGACAGCCCTCGTCGCCATACAGAACATGGCCGTCTCGTCTGAGAAGCAGATCGCCGGCGAAATGGAGTCGCTGGGTGCAAACGTTCTCGTGCTGCCTCCGAAAGTTGGCCTGCAGGATTACTACGCCGCTGACATGCACGGTGAGACCATGCCGGAAGAGTTCGTCACTCGTCTGGCTCTTGCGAAGATGCCAGGCGTGCAGAATCTGGCTCCAAAGCTGTGTGTGCCGGCCACGGTCGATTCGATTCCCGTGACGTTGACCGGCATTCTGCCGCGAGCCGAGTTCCAGGCAAAGGCCGCCTGGCAGGGAGCGAGCTTGCTCATGAACCCCGTTGGTTCCGACCGGGGATGCTGCCCGACGGCAGTTGCCGTCGGTGGTGCGGAGGACGAAGACCCAGCAGCCCTGGCGACGACCCGGACGATTCAGAGTCTCGGTAAAGATGAATTGATAATCGGCGCGGACATCGCCGGGCAACTGGGTGCTAAGGAAGGAAGCACCTTGAGTCTGCTGGGCGAAGACTTTCAGGTCGTGTCGGTACTGCCTGCGACAGGGACCATTGACGACGGTCGAGTGTTTGCCCACCTGCACAGCGTCCAGCGACTCTCGGACACCGGCCCGGTAATCAATGTGATCGAGATCATGGCCTGCTGCGAAGACGCCGCTGGTGATCTGGTCGCCAATCTCTCCACTGTCCTACCGCAGACACGCATCGTCACCCTGGAGCAAATCGTCGCGACGCAAGTGGCCGTCAACGGACTGATGTCGCGGCTGTCCTGGGTGTTCTTCTCAATTCTCCTGCTTGTCGGCGGAGCCAGTATCGCCAGCGTGATGTATGCCAACGTGGCCGAGCGCCGAAAGGAGATTGGCACACTCATGGCTCTGGGAGCGTCCCGCAGTTTTGTGACGCGGATGTTCCTGGGCAAAGCAACTCTGCTGGGCATCGCGGGTGGTTTTGGTGGCTTTCTCGCGGGAACTGTCCTGGCGGTGATCTTGGGACCGCAGCTGCTCGGTGTCACTGTGGAGCCGATGCCGCTGCTGTGTGCCGTCGGCGTGGCCACTGCAACCGTCGTGGCGATCGCCGCGAGTTACCTGCCGGCTCGAAGAGCCGCCAGCCTGGACCCCTGCCTCGTATTCAACGAAGCCTGATCATTTCCTGCACATACAGATAGCACTTGAATTCCAAGGAGACATCCAAATGTACTGCCTCAACTCCGTGACAAAGATGTACACACGGCGCGGCCAGACTGTGGCCGCACTGGAGAATACCGACCTGGAGATTCCCGACAACGATTTCGTCGCCATCGTCGGGCCAAGTGGAAGTGGCAAGACGACACTGCTCTCCATTCTCGGTGGCATGCTAGCACCGACAGCCGGAGAGGTGTTGCTTGACGGCCAGTCACTGTATGACTTGCCCGTCGCCGAACGGACGGCGCTGCGGGGGGAGAAAATCGGATTCGTTTTTCAGGCATTCAACCTGATCCCCTGGCTGACGGCTGTGGAGAATGTCCAGATTCCGCTGGTCCTGTCCGGCAGGGCGTCTGACGACCAGCGGGAGCGCGCCCAGCACCTGCTCGAACGTGTCGGCCTGGCGGAGCGTATAGACCATCGCCCGGCCGAGATGAGTCAGGGACAGCAACAGCGGGTGGCCCTCGCCAGAACACTGGCGAACGATCCCCAGGTGATTCTCGCCGACGAACCGACCGGCAATCTTGACTCGGAAACGCGTGGTCAGGTGATGGAGTATCTCAATGAGTTCCATCGAGACGGCCGCACAATCGTCATGGTCACGCATGACACGGCGGTCGCGGATTTCGCCCACCGCACGATTCGCCTCGTGGCCGGAGTCGCCCGTGACGCGGGCGAACCTTCGCCGGCGGAAGCCGCCTGAGCGGGCAACTGCCGCGTGGCGGGATCAGTTCGCAACAACTGGGATGGATAGGATCGACGAGATGCAAATCGAAATTCTAACGAGGTCTCCGGGAGAGTTTCTCGGCTATCTGAGCCAGCCTCATGTGAACGACATAGTGCTCTCCGGCCAGTTGACTGTCCGGGCTCACAACTTCTCACTGTGGACATCTTCTCGTCCCTTTTCAATCGATGAAAGATCCGGCTCTGACGCCGCGGCCGCCAATGCTTGTGCTGAGGCGGTCGTGGCGTGCCTGAACGATGTGATCGACCCCGAACAGACTTCGCGAGTTGCATTGTTGTCGTCAGCCGGACGGCGGCTCAATCCGTCGGTTGTGCGAGAGGTGTTTTCCGTCCAACAGTTGCTACTGGTTTGCGGGGCGGATGACGACTTCGACCGAAATCTCATAGAACGCTTCCAGGTTGATCTCATCTCTCCGGACAAGAATCTCCTGGCGACCTCGGAAGTCTGCGATCGATGCTGCAGTGTGGCTCCTTTCGAAGGAGCCTTTCGATTCGACTGTCGAACATGGGACACCACCTCCACACTTCCCCATGTCCCGACGAAAATTAGAGACACCGCGTTTAGACCAGTTCAACTATGAGAGAACCGAACGATGAGTCACCGTGGTTGCCGAAAAAACTGGTCGATTCGTTCTCAGCTATTGCTGGCCGTCAATCTCATACTCGGCGTCGTAATCCTCGTCCTGCTGGGCCTGAGATATGAGCGAGAGATGCGCCAAGCCGTCAAGGAGAAGCATGCGAATCTCGATGACGAGGCCATCGCAATCCATGCAGCGGTCAGTCATTTGTCGCGCGAACACGCGGCAGCATCGGTGCAGCAGTATATCGACAACGTCTGCCGCCTGATGTGCGATTCGCGGTCACCCGATCACTCGATCGTTGTGCAACTCGAAGGCACGGTTCTGCAAGCGGTATGCCAGCATGCCATGTCGAACGCACTGCCAAATGTCGGCGAGATGCTCGACGTTTCCACTGCTCATCAAGCCAATTCTCAAGACGGGACACTTGTTGTCGGAATGCATTCGTCTTCCGGCATCAAAGTCTACACGTCCCAGAGTCTCGCAACGATTCGCCGGGCCGTAAGGCGTGATGTCCTCTTGCAATTGGGAGTCATCGCTGGTCTCGGCGTGTTGGCGGCCGCCGTCGTCAATTTCGTTCTGCTCCGCATTGTCAGTCAGCCCCTTCGCCAGCTTGTACAAACGGTTGACCAAATCGGCGCCGGACAGCTCGGAACCGAAGCACCGGCTACGGGGAGTCTGGAGATGGTGAGAATCGCTGAGGCAATCAACGCGATGAGCCGCTCGCTCGACAATCACGAACGAGATCGTCGCCGCCGCATGCAGAAGGCTTGGGAGATTCAGCAGCATTTGCTTCCGCATCACCGAAACTTGCCCGGCGTCGACTCTGCTCACTTATTCGAACCGGCCGACGAGGTCGCCGGCGATTACTTCGACTTTCTGGAACTGCGAGATGGGAGTTGGCTGATCTGCATTGCGGACGTCAGCGGTCATGGAGTTCCGGCCGCGATGGGGGTGGCCATGCTCAAGATGTTGCTGCTGGTCGCCGCTGAACGGGATGAGATCGATCCCGTATCCATTCTGAACTTCGCGAACCAGAAATTCTGTGAGTCGACGCTTCCCGAACACTTCGCGTCGATGTTTCTCGGACGCTGGCATCCGAAATCACAAAGCCTTGATTACGCCAGCGCTGGCCACGAGCCGCCATTACTGCTCACCGCAGGTGGAGCAATGGAATCGCTGTCTGGGACCGGGCTGCTGCTGGGCGTTGATCCAGACGCCGAATGGATGCTGCAGACTGCACACCTCGCGCAGGGAGACCGAATGCTGTTCTTCAGCGACGGTGTCATCGAGTCAAGAGCTAATGATGGTGAACTGTTCGGTCGGGTGCGGCTCGCGGCCTGGTTCTCCCGATATGCAGAACTTGCACCAGACCAGACGGTTGCGGAACTGGCCCAGAAGCTCAGTGACCACCGCAGCGAGCAATTAGCTGAGGATGACCTGACACTATTGATTCTCGACGTAACTGATGCATCACAGAGTGAACGGCAGTGTTCGGAACCGTCCGAAGCCAGCGCGGCATGAGAAAACTCTAGTCTAGTCCTGCGAGTCATGGAAACGGGACTGAATGAGTCGGCAGAGGAAACGAAACAGGACCACGCGACATACGGTTCGACGTCCCAAGCGCCTCTCAACTCGGCAGCGATGGGGGTGGGCAGCCGTGTTCACGACCTGCGTAAGTCTCGTTTTCGCACCGTACGTGGTGCATACCGTTGAACATCCAGATCCCGTGAAGATTGTTGTACTCTCACTGGTTTTCATCTTCGGAGCCCATCTATTCATTGTCTCTCTGAAACAACATTGAGAGTCATGTTCGTTCGATCGCGTTTGCGAAGTCGCCGCCTTGCAACAGGAAGACAGAGCATGCCTGTCAGTGACCAATATGGAGTTTTCAGACCGCAACTTCTTCGACGTGCTCGTTGGCTAGAAGTCGGAAGGATTGCGTACCTGATCGAAGCCGGAGTGACGGTCACCCTCGGCAATCTGAAGTCCAGCTCCGCCCCCGTGAGTCTTGGGCTGGATGCGGATGCTGAGATCATTCCAGCAGTCATGCTCTCGTGGCGGATTCTCCCCCAGCCTGTTAGCCCTTACAAATGGCTTGAGCCAAGGGACGGCTCCGATGAACAATGAGATTTTGAAGGTGATTGGTCTGGCATTGCTTCCTGCGCTGGGAAATTTCGGCGGAGGCTTAATAGCCGAATGGCGAAAACCCAGCCAGAAAACACTGAATCGTGCTCTGCATGCGGCCACTGGGATTATTGTCGCGGTCATTGCCGTTGAGGTGATGCCCGAGGCTCTCAAGAAGGCTTCTGCGTGGTGGCTGGCACTTGCCTTCGTTAGTGGAGGTGGTGCCTATTTGCTGCTGGAGGCCGCAATCGATCGTTGGCAGAAAGAAAAGTCCGAGAGTGCGGGCACCGGAGCATGGATGGTCTATGTGGCCGTTGCAACTGACCTATTGGGTGATGGACTCCTGATTGGAGCCGGTTCCGCAGTTTCCAGCAGCCTGGGCCTCACACTGGCACTCGGCCAAGTACTCGCAGATATCCCTGAAGGATTTTCCGTCATCGCCAACTTTCGCGATAAAGGTGTCAACCGCACAAAGCGCATGCTGATATCCGCCTCATTTGTCTTTCCAGTCGTTGCCGCCGCTGTTTTCGCCTTCTTCACGTTACGCGGTCAGGGAGAAACCCTGAAGATGGCAGCGCTCGTGTTCGTTGCGGGGTTGTACACGCTCGCCGCGTTGGAAGACATGCTCCGTGAGGCACACGAGAGCGAGGAAGACAGTCGCTGGTCAGCCGTCAGCCTCATTGTCGGTTTTGCGCTCTTCTTGGTCGTTTCCCAAGGCTTCAGCGCGGGGTAGCGTAGCAGACGCCGGCTAAGCCGAATGAGATGTACGAGAGGGACAGGAATCAAGGGAATGTGTGATGCAAGATCACGACAATCACGTTGAGGCTTCACAGTCCCATTCCGGCCATTCGCACGGTGCCACGCGGGGCGAAGAAGTCGCGGGCGTCAGTGATTCACGGTTGCTCTGGAGCGTGATTCTTAACCAGTTGTTGACAATCGGGCAGGTGGTGGCCGGCTTGCTGTCCGGCAGCGTCGCACTGCTGTCTGATGCGGCTCACAATTTCAACGATGCGAATGCTCTGCTCATCGCCTATATCGCCCGCCGCATTTCACGCAAACAGGCCAACCAGCGATACACGTTCGGCTACCGGCGTGCGGAGATGATCGGGGCGCTGATCAATCTCACGCTGCTGGCAGTCATCGGCCTCTACTTGGTCTACGAGGGCATTAAGCGGTTCATCGAACCAGAGGAAATTGTCGGCTGGCTGATGGCAGCCGCCGCGATTCTCGCTCTGATCGTCGACGTAGCGACCGCATTGCTCCTCTGGGCGATGAGTCGCGGGTCGCTGAACGTACGGGCTGCATTCATTCACAATATTGTCGATGCGCTTGGCAGTATTGCCGTCCTCATTGGCGCCGCTGCGATTATCTGGCGCGATTGGACCTGGGTTGACCCGGCGATCACGTTGCTCATTGCTGCTTACGTCCTGTGGCAGGTGTTCAAGATGCTGCCGCAGGCCATCCGAGTGCTGATGGAGGGGACGCCCCCGGGACTCGACCTTGGCGAGCTGATCGAACGGGTGAAGCAACTGGATGGTGTTGAGGGAATGCATCATCTTCATGTGTGGGAACTGGATGAGCAGCATCGCGCCCTGGAAGCACACATAGTGGTCGCAGAGCGGAACGCCCAAGATCTGGAATCAACGAAGCGAACCATCAAGAACCGGTTATCGGAAGACTTCGGAATCCAGCACTCGACGCTGGAATTCGAGTTCGGTGATGATTCAGACCGGGAGTGCGGCGACTCGGAAATGATTGCCGATCACTGAGGATTGATCTGCCGCCGTCGCTTGGCGAACGAGCTGGAAGCCAGAAAGGAGAGCTTTGATGGAAACGAAACACATTCTGTTGGGGCAGCTCGAAGCGGTAGGCTGGTACGCTTTCATCTACTACTGGCTTGATTCCATTCGGAAGCCAGGGCGAAACCTCTGGATTGCGTCCGGAGTTCTTCTTGGCCTGTTCTACCTTGGGTTCGTGCTCTGTCCCTGGATTCGGCACACGCCCGCCTGGCAGCAACTGTAGGAACGGAATATGCCGAAGTCACTGCAACTCCGCGTTCATGGGATGGACTGCGCCGAAGAAGTCACGCTACTCAAGGGCGAACTCGTGCCGTTGCTCGGCGACGAAGAACAGCTCGGGTTTGATGTGCTTAACAGGAAGCTCACCGTGGCCCTCGACGGGCAGGACGTGACGGAAGGCGAAGTCCTGGCGGCGATCGAACGGACTGGCTTGAAAGCCGAGGGGTGGAAGGATGCAGAAGGCGAAGAGAGTCGGTCCTTCTGGGTGCGACACCAGCGGGCCATCCTGACCGCTCTCAGTGGGATTGCTGGCTTAGGTGGCCTGCTGCTTCAGCTCGGCTTGAGCGGCGGCGGCGAGTCGGTTCCGGTGGCCGCGATCGGTTCATACCTGGTCGGCATTCTTGCCGGACTCCTGTTGGTATTGCCCAAGGCATGGCGAGCTGCCATCGCTTTGCGACCCGATATGAACCTGCTGATGTCCGTCGCCGTGGTCGGCGCAATCGCCATCGGCGAATGGTTCGAAGGCGCAGCCGTGGCGTTCCTGTTTTCGTTTTCACTGTTGCTGGAGTCTTGGAGCGTCGGCCGCGCACGACGGGCCATTGCATCACTCATGGACCTTTCACCGCCGACGGCACACCTGCGTAGCGCGGGCGGCGAGGTACAGGACGTCGCCCCTGCGGATGTTCCCGTTGGTTCGATGGTCGTCGTGCGTCCGGGCGAGAAGATTCCACTCGACGGCCGGGTCATCAGCGGCAACAGCGGCGTCAATCAGGCACCGATCACTGGCGAGAGCGTGCCGGTTGAAAAGGCGGAAGGCCACGAAGTATTCGCCGGAACCATCAATGGCGATGGACTGCTGGAGGTGAAGACGACGAAAGCAGCGGACGATACGACGCTGGCGCGCATCATCAAGATGGTTGGTGATGCGGGATCAAAACGAGCCCCTTCTGAGAAGTGGGTGGAGAGGTTTGCCGCTGTCTACACGCCGGCGGTCATGTTGCTCGCCCTGCTGATTCTGCTGGTGCCACCATTGGCGCTGGGTGGCGATTGGGGAGAGTGGCTATATCGCTCGTTGGTTCTGTTGGTGATCGCCTGCCCATGTGCGCTTGTCATTTCCACGCCAGTGAGCGTGGTTGCATCGCTGGCAGCGGCAGCCCGCAACGGTGTGCTGATCAAAGGCGGCGTTTATGTCGAGGTGCCGGCCCAGCTTCGGGCCGTCGCAATGGACAAGACGGGGACGCTGACGAAGGGCGCTCCCCAGGTCGTCGACGTCGTACCGATGAATGGCCATGACGAGACCGAACTCCTAACGCGGGCCGGCGCCCTGGAGTTGAACAGCAATCACCCATTGGCACGAGCCATCATTGAAGAGACCACGCGGCGGGGACTGTCGATCCCGGCTGCTGATCAGTTTGAGACCATCCAGGGCAAAGGTGCCGCCGGCGTCATCGCGGGCAAACCCTATTGGCTGGGATCCCACCGTTACCTGGAGGAGCGCGGGCAGGAAACAGCGGACGTCCACGAGCAGCTGCAGGAGATGCAAGGGGCAGGTCGGACGGTTGTGGTGGTCGGCAACGACGAGCATGTCTGCGGCTTCATCACGCTGGCTGATGCAATCCGTGAGGAAACGCGAGAGGCGATTACTCAATTGCACGACGCTGGCGTCGAACGTGTTGTCATGCTGACCGGCGACAACGAAGGGACCGCCAAGGCCATCGCCAGGGAAGCTGGCATCGACGAGGTTCACGCGGAACTCTTGCCCGAAGACAAAGTGACGGCGATCGAAAAGCTCGTCGATGAACTCACACATGTCGCGATGATCGGCGATGGAGTCAATGACGCGCCGGCACTCGCACGCGCCTCCCTGGGTATGGCGATGGGGGCTGCAGGCAGCGACGCCGCGATCGAAACGGCCGACATCGCCCTGATGTCAGACGACCTGTCGAAACTCCCGTGGCTCATTCACCACTCTCGGCGGACGCTCAGGATCATTCGTCAGAACATCGCCTTTTCCCTCGCCGTGAAGGCCGTCTTTGTCGTTCTTACATTTGCAGGGTTCGCTTCTTTATGGGCTGCGATTGCGGCCGACATGGGTGCGTCGTTGTTGGTGATTTTCAATGGCTTGCGGTTGTTGCGTTCCAACTCCGGTTGAAGGTCGAACAGCGACATTCTGATGGAACTCGGGACGGGTACCCGGAAAAACCCGCCCCTTCAGCAAACGAAAGCCTCGTTCGGCCGACTGTATGGATCGCGGCGGATCGCACTTGACGGTCTGCATGGCGGAAGTGAGAATGTAGTAATGAGAGCTGTTCTTCCACTCTTGCTCGCAGCCGGTCTTCTTGCGTGCCCATTGAAGTGCATGGGAGCAGGGAATGCGCTCGGGACTCATACGGAGGACCAGGGGCACGTATGTGGCTGCTGCTCAACCTTGCAGAGCCCGCAGGAAACAGCCCCGCAAAGTCCCGTCCCGGTTTCGCCGGGCGATGATTGCCAATGCCCCACCTGCTTCTGTCATGGGGCGGTACTTAGCGCCTATGATGCGGATCTCGACGGAGACGCATTCACGCCGGATTTCCTCGGCGCATGGGCGATCGAGCCGTTGGCGGTCGATCCGGTGACCGCAGCTTTCACTGGCTCGTGGAGCTACTCGCGCCACTCGACCCTGGTGTCTGAGTGTCCACCTGCGCGCATTCTTCATCAGGCATTCTTGCTCTAGCCTGACTTCCTGGGACCGAGGAATCGCCTCGGTCGACGTCTGTCGCTCGCTTCAGCGAGTTGATGCGCTCTCAGCCAAGACCCCGCGTGTTGGTTTTCCGTGAGCGGCTTGCGGACGTTCCGCATCTTCTGCGTTTCAGTTGACTGGTGGGAGCCATTCTATGTCTGCATCTACGACACAATCTACAGCCGAAGAACTATTACAGGACCGGCGGGCAATCAGTCCTCAACTCAAGCACCCCAAAGGAAGATTTCGGCAATTTGCCGCGGGGTGTATAGGCTGGATGCCCACATTGCTCGTCATGGCCGCCTTGGCGGGAATCGGTGCCTACGGGCATGCAAACCACTGGAAGTTACCCACGTTTGCTGCGGCCACCGGAGCTGGGAAACCGGCGATCGATGACTGGTGCGAGGAACACGGAGTTCCTGAGTCGAGCTGCGTCACCTGTAACCCCGGTCTGATGCCCACTGGTCCGGATTATGGCTGGTGTGCTGAACATGGCGTGCACAACTGCACGCTGCATCATCCGGATGTTGCCCAACTCAAAGAGCCGCCGAGTGTTTCGGAGGCCGACTTTGGTCGAGCGGCGCGGGCGCTCGCTCTGCGAGATCGGCCGCACAACAACGCGGCTTGCAAGGTGTACCAAAAGAGAATTCAATTTGCGTCCGTTGAAGCAGTGCAGCAGGCCGGCATCGATGTGGAACTTGTGGACCGACAACCGATCAGTGAGTGGATCTCCGGCAATGGTGAGATTCGATACGACGCCACTCGATTCGCGAACCTGTCGACGCGCGTTCCAGGAACGGTTGAGGAGGTTTTAGGGCGAATCGGCGATTCGGTCCGCGAGGGAGATGTGCTGGCAGTCATCGACGCGATGGAAGTAGGACGTTTGAAAGGAGAACTGGTCAAGGCGCTCGTCGCCGAAGAACTCGCACAAAAAAACGTCGATCGACTCACGGGACTGCGGGAGGGTGTCGTTCCTGGCAAACAGATCCTGGAAATGGAAGCCGAACTGGCCCAGGCCGAGGCAGATGTCTTGAGTGCCGACCAGGCTCTGGCCAACCTGGGTCTCCCGATCGACGTTGACTCGCTCCAAGGGCTCACCAAGAAGGAAATCGTTGATCGCTTGCGATTTCTGGGATTGCCCGCACCATTAGCCGGTCAGTTTGAAGCCCAGACGGCGACGGCCAATCTGATTCCACTCCGCAGCCCGATGGACGGCGTGATCGTCGAGCGACAGGTCGTGGCTGGAGAGGTCGTCGACCCACAGCAGATCCTGTTTGAAGTGGCGGACCCCAGCCGGATGTGGTTGATGCTGAACGTTCCGCTGGAACAGGCCGACCTGTTGTCTGTCGGTCAACAGGTCGAGTTCCTTCCCAATGGCAGTGCACAGGAAGTGACGGGCACACTCAACTGGATCAGCACAGCGGCCGACAAGCAAACACGAATGGTCAAAGTCCGTGCAGAACTCGACAACAGCGATGGCCGACTTCGAGATGAGACGTTTGGAGCAGGACGGATCGTTCTGCGAGAGGAGCCGGAGGCGATCGTCGTTCCTGAAAGTGCCGTTCACTGGGAAGGCTGCTGCCACGTCGTCTTCGTTCGGAACAAGGACTACTTCAAGGACGATGCCCCCAAAGTCTTTCACCCGCGGTCAGTGCGTCCGGGAGTCACACACGATGGGATGACGGAAATCATCGCCGGCGTCCTCCCTGGAGAAGTGGTGGTCACCGATGGGAGCGACGTACTCCGGGCACAACTGCTCAAGAACAGCCTCGGTGAAGGCTGTTGTGCCGAATAGGAAAGGACTCCGGTCACATGCTCAACTGGTTAATCGACTTCTCCCTCCGCCACCGGGCGCTCGTCGTCTGCGGTGTGTTGGTCGCTGCCGCCGTCGGTGTCGTGTCCCTTCGGAACCTGGACATCGACGCCTTCCCGGACACCACGCCGGTCCTGATCCAGATCAATACCGTGGCGCCCGCCCTCTCGCCGGAGGAAGTGGAGCGGCAGATCACCTTCCCAGTCGAGCAGGCGATCAGCGGATTACCCGGTCTGCAGGACTTGCGGTCCGTCTCAAAGTTCGGCCTCTCGCAGCTGGTCGTTATCTTTGAAGACGACATCGACATTTACTTTGCCCGGCAGCTGGTCAACGAACGACTGACCACGGTCGAACTGCCCGAGGGGATCGCGCGTCCTCAGATGGGACCGGTCTCGACTGGCCTGGGCGAGGTCTTTCACTACGTTCTCACCTACGAAGGCGTCGACTTCTCGCAGGTCTCCGACGAAGAGCGTGTGAACCGGCTGACAGAGCTGCGCACACTGCACGACTGGGTGGTCAAGCCGCAACTCCGATCGGTGACTGGCGTGGCAGAGGTCAACAGCTGGGGCGGATATGAGAAGCAGTATCAGGTGCGTCTCGATACTGACCAACTCATCAAGCACAGCCTGACATTTGAGCAAGTGACGGACGCTGTTCAGAAGAACAACGACAATGTCGGCGGCGGAACGATTACGGACGGAACACAGATGCTGCTCGTCCATGGTGTCGGGCGGACCGTCAACATCGAGCAAATCGAAAACGTCGTCATCACGTCGCGCGACGGCGTACCGATCCGCGTGGAGGACGTGGCGGATGTGCAAATCGGCCACGAGATCCGCCGAGGTACCGTAACCGCTAATGGGCAAGGCGAGGCGGTGCTGGGCCTGGGCTTCATGCTCATGGGCGAGAACAGCCATGAGGTGACTTGGGCACTCAAGAATGAGCTGCAGGAGATCAAGCAGACGCTGCCCGCCGGAATCGCCATCCAGACTGTCTACGACCGGACAGAACTGGTCGATCACGTGATCGACACCGTGCAGAAGAACCTGTTCGAGGGGGGGCTGCTGGTCATTGCAGTGCTGTTCATCTTTCTCGGGAACCTCCGCGCAGGATTGATCGTGGCTCTGGCCATTCCTCTGTCGATGCTGTTTGCATTCTCGGGAATGTTGCGGTTTGGAATTGCGGCCAGCCTGCTGAGTCTGGGAGCAATCGACTTCGGGCTGGTTGTCGACAGCTCGGTGGTGATGATCGAAAACTGTGTCAGGCATCTGGCCCATGGGCGGGATGGTCGGAGCCGGCTGGAGATCATCCGCGATGCGGCCGTTGAAGTCCGCAAACCGACGATGTTCGGCGAACTGATCATCATGATCGTCTATCTGCCGATCCTGACGCTGGAGGGGGTCGAAGGAAAGTTGTTCCGACCCATGGCGCTAACGGTGATCATGGCCCTGGCGGGATCGATGGTCCTGTCTCTGACCCTGATGCCCGTTCTGGCGAGTTTATTTCTCCCCAAGCAACTGGAAGAGCGGGAACCGCTGCTGATCCGCCTCCTGAAGTGGATGTATGCCCCCGTGCTGCGATTCACGATGCATCACAAAACGGCCGTCATCGGCTTTGCGGTTGGTGTGCTGGTCGTCGTCTTCGGGATGATCGCACCGCATCTGGGAACGGAGTTCGTGCCCAGGCTGTCGGAAGGGGCGGTTGTCATCAATGTCGTCCGGCTGGCGGGAACCGATCTCGAAGAGACCATCCGTTACAACACGCAGATGGAGAAGGTTCTCTTGGAGCGATTTCCGGACGAGATCGTTCATGTGTGGAGCCGGGTCGGCATGGCGGAAGTGGCAACCGATCCGATGGGGACGGAATTGACGGATCTGTTCGTGACGTTTCGGCCTCGGAGCGAATGGACGCGGGCCAGTACACAAGAGGAGTTGACCGTTCTCATCCAAGAGGAACTCCGCGACCTGCCTGGACCGCGGCTGGCAATGACCCAGCCGATCGAAATGCGGATGAATGAAATGATCTCGGGCGTCCGCTCGGACGTGGCGGCGATCTTGTACGGCGATGACCTCGACTTGATGGTCGCCAAAGCAGCCGAGGTTGAGGCAGTCCTCAAGTCAATCGATGGCGCGGCCGATGTCCGCGTGGAACAGGTCACCGGACAGCCGGTCCTGCAGATTCACGTCAAACAGGACGAAATCGCGCGGTACGGCATCCCGGCAAAGACCGTACTCGACCTGGTCGAATCGCTCGGGAGCAAACATGTCGGCGAGGTCTACGAAGGGCAATTGCGTTTCCCGTTGATCATCCGCCTGCCCGAGAAAGTGCGGGCTGACCCTGAAGCCATTGAATCCATCCTTGTCGCGACTCCGTCCGGCGAGCGAATCCCACTGTCACGATTGGCGTCTGTCGAGATCGTGGAAGGTCCCAATACCATCAAGCGGGAATGGTACCAGCGGCGAATCACCATCGAGTCGAATGTCCGCGGGCGAGACATGGGCAGCTTCGTGGCTGAAGCCCAACGCAAGGTCGACGAGCAGGTGACGCTGCCGCCCGGCCGCTATCGAGTCGAATGGGGTGGACAGTTTGAGAACCTGCAGCGAGCCCAGGCCAGGCTGATGGTCGTCGTGCCGGTCGCCATGCTGATGATTTTCGCGCTACTCTACATGACCTATCGCAACATGATTGACTCGATCCGCGTTTTCACGGGAGTGCCGTTTGCCTGGGTCGGCGGTGTGATCGCCCTTTGGATTCGCGAAATGCCGTTCTCAATTTCCGCGGCGGTCGGGTTCATTGCGCTGTCCGGTGTGGCTGTGCTGGATGACATGCTACTGGTGTCGACCATTCGGCGGTTGCGGCGGCTCGGGCGATCACTCGATGAGGCGGTCGAAGAGGCGGCGATGACGCGGCTGCGGCCGATCCTGATGACCACGCTCGTAGCCGCCCTCGGCTTCGTGCCGATGGCCTTCAGCACCGGCATGGGAGCCGAAGTGCAGCGACCTCTGGCGACCGTGGTCATTGGCGGCGTCTGCAGCGCGACGATCATGAGCCTGCTCGTACTTCGCGTGCTGTACGTCGTCTTCAATCTGCCGACGGAGGACACCGACGACCGCGGGGGCGAAGAGGCCGCATCGGAACCAATCGAACCGAAAGAACCGGACTCGCGGCGTGTGCCCGAGACTGCTTCGGTATCACTTTGAGAGGGGCGTGACGCTCCAGAGGAGAAAGAGAATGAAATTCGGATCATGGAGACCACAACTATCACTGCCAGCAGCGGCCCTGGGCTTGTTGCTCTTGGTCGGGTGCGGCCAAGGTGACACTGAACCCGTGGCAGCGTCGGGCGAAGCGGGCCACGATCATGGCGAGGAAGGACATGATCACGGCGAGGACGGCCATAATCTCCACGGCTACTGGTGCGTGGAACACGGAGTCCCGGAAGGAATCTGCGCCAGGTGCAATACGAAACTCGCGGCCGACTTCCAGGAGAAGGGGGACTGGTGCGAAGAACACAACCGTCCTGATTCACAGTGCTTCATTCATCATCCTGAATTGGAAGACAAGTTCATCGCCCAATACGTGGCCAAGTTCGGTGAGAAACCGCCAGCCCGAGAAGCTGAGTAGCATCTGTCTGACTTTAAGACGTTCGGCACCAACGTCGCCTCGCTAGGCAAACCGCCGCTGATGCGGCGGTTTGCTCCGGTAGGGCTGCGCCGCCGCATTTTTGGATGTTGGTTCTGGCACCGAGAAAAGGCCGCCGGCGTCGAACCGCCGGCAGCCGCTATCATTCTCGTTTCTCGGGCAGGAGATTGAGTTTTATGAGCCCGCTCGC
>CALJUK010000574.1 GCA_937975745.1 uncultured Planctomycetaceae bacterium
TGGAAACCGAATAACCCACCCCGCCTCTTTTACAGAAGAACTGTTGCACTATCCATTTGTCTGAGTTTCCCATTCACAGTCCAGCTGCTCGCAGATTCTTTTCTGACTCGTGTCATTTCGAAGGCCAAATCTTCTCGTGACCATCAACAAGATGGCGACGCAACAGTAGCAGTCATTCACGCTTTAGAATGCAAAAACCTCGCATTAGTGGGGGGACATGAAAAAACCCGCGGGCGGAGGGCCTGCGGGCTGTTGACAGAAGTCGTGTTGTGGAAAGAAGTTTTGAAGTACACCCGGAGGGATTCGAACCCCCAACCCCCGGTTCCGAAGACCGGTGCTCTATCCAATTGAGCTACGGGTGCTTGTCGTGGTCGGCGACAACGTCGACCAACCTTGCGTCGAACGCCAGTCTAGCAACTCACACCCCCAACGCAAAGCGCGACGGACAGAGAGTTGGCTCTCCCCGGTCCAACTTCCCATCAAGCCGGCCCTGAGGACGTATCCTGCCTGCAGAACACGAGTTGCCCACCACGGGCGGCCCTTGACGGTCATTTTCGCGCCCCCTATACTCGCGCTCAACGTACAGATTCCGTTGTTGCGCACCAGTCGCGACTGCCAATCCGGGCGGCAGACCAGGTCCGTGGTGCGTCGCACCGTTTGTCTGCCGGTTGCGAACCCGTCGATCAACGGCCATCGTGCGGCGGAAGTGCGATTTTCAAGCAAACTTTACGGCCTGACCTGGCCTTCGATGCCTCCTGGAACAACAGCCTCCCACCCGATTTTTCTCCGCCGTCCCCCAGCGGACAGCGATTTCAGTGGTGAAGAATGAAGAGCGAACATCGGCACGAGTTGCAGACCAACGATCTCAGCAAGGTTCTGGATCGAACGAAGCCATTTCTGGAAGCCTACGGAGCATCGATCCTGATGGCGCTCGTGGGCGGAATCGTGCTCGCGATCGGCTACTATGTCTGGAGTAACTCGACCCATTCCCGGCGAGAAGCCGGCTGGGCTGAATTGGCCGCCGCCCAATCGGCCGAGGACTTCGACACGGTCGTGGAAGACTTTCCAGGAACCAAAGTCGCCTTTTGGGCCAAGCTGCGATCAGCCGAGTCGCATCTGCAATCCGGAATTCCGCAGGCCTTTAGCAATCGGGCCGGCGCCCTCGACAGCCTCGAACAGGCGAAGACCCGCTTCCAGGAGTTGGCCGATGCCCCCGGAGCCCCACCCGAAGTCCGCGAGCGAGCGTTGTTCGGTCTCGGTCGCACTTTAGAGACGCTCTCGGATGGGAACGCTCAGCCAGCGATCGACGCCTATCAAAAACTGGTCGACGACTTTCCAGAATCGGTCTATCGGACGGAAGCAGAGGCCCGGGTCACCGACCTCAAAACCGGCTCGGCACAGGAATTTTACGCATGGTTTCACAAGCAGAATCCAACACCCGCCGATCGGACCCGTCCGAGTGATATTCACGGCGGCATCCCGGGAATGAACGACCTGCCGGTGCGCCTGCCGGAGATTCCCGAGAAGCTCAAATCATCGGGCGCGACGACCGAGCCTGCCGCGACACCCGGGGACCAGCCGACGACACCGCCGTCTGAAGAACCCGCCCAACCCGAGTCCAAACCGACTGCGGAAAAAGAGCCAACTGAGAAGAAACCGGCCACTGAGAAACCGGCGTCGGAGAAATCTGCCGAAAAGAGCGAATCGCCGCAGCCCGAGACGACGACGCCCAAGTCGGCCGACAAATCAGAGTAAGGCAGAAACTTCCGACGGCGTGCGATGGCCCGCAATCGATTCAAGTTATGACGGACGAAGCGTATCCAGATCCGACGCAGCAACCCATCGAGTTGACGGTCGAGAATCGGGCGCATGGCTGGCGGGTCGATCATTACCTTTCCCGGTTGTATCCCAACTACAGCCGCGTGACGTTTCAGAAGGCGATCGAAGGCCAGTCCGTCCTCATCAATGGTCTGCCGGTCAAACGGGGGCGCCGCTTGCGCGTCAACGATGTCGTCCGAGTCTCACTGCCGGCGGCCGCCGACAGTAGCCTTGCGGCGGAAGACATCCCTTTGGATGTTCTTTACGAAGACAGCTCAATCGTCGTCATCAACAAGTCGCCGAACATGGTGGTCCACCCCGGCAAGGGGAACTACGGCGGGACGCTGGCTGCGGCGCTTCAGTTCCACTTCGACCAGCTCAGCGACGTGGCGGGGCAACTTCGCCCGGGAATTGTCCATCGGTTGGACCGGGACACCAGCGGCGTCATCGTCATCGCCAAGGACAATCAGGTGCATGGTCGACTGAGTGCGC
>CALJUK010000575.1 GCA_937975745.1 uncultured Planctomycetaceae bacterium
AGGATCGATTCCCCACAAGTTCTTGCCGGACCCCTTGATCCACTTGCGATGCACGTTGGTCGGACCGAACCAGAAGCAGAAAGGCTGGTCCTGCTTGCGGTCGTCCAGGAACGCGCGAAAGTTTGTCCGGACTTCGTCAAACAACACCGCTTTGGCATCTTCCCGCGGTGTTCCCGAGTCGACCAACTTTGTCGCCGTCTGAGAGAATTGGTTAAATCGCCGGCCCGCAGCCTCGTAGGCGAATTCTTGCCCACCATATGGAGCATCCACCGGCACGCCCGGACTCCAAACCTTGTAAGACTTCCCGATGTGATACCCCGCATCTCGCAACAGCAGGTGATACGCCGGAAGCGACCGGTCCCAGATGGCCCCCTGTAAGATGGCTCCCCGGCCGGTACGCCAGAAGTACTGTCCGGAAAGCAGCGAACTACGACACGGTGTGCACGACGGTGCGTTGACATGGGCATTGCGAAACAGCACGCCGCGGCGCGCCAAATCATCGAACTGAGGAGTCTGAACAACATCATTGAACCCGCTGGTTCCGTCGGCCGCGGAATAAATGCGCGCAAAACGCCCCCAGTCGTCGGCAAACAGAAACAAGATGTTGGGGCGGTTCGTCTCGGCTGCCGAGAGATCGCGCGACGTCAGCAATGCCCCGGCGAGAGAGAATCCCGCCAACAGCAACAAGGCAGCCATGTGTCGCAAGTCGGATCGCATCATGGTGTGTTCTTCTTCGGCAGGCCTGTGCGGATATCAACCGGTGCCGTGTTCGCCTGTCGTTGACCGGGCGTGCTCCGTCCATTCTCCACCAGCGTTTCGAGGAGTTGTGTCAGGTCGGCGACACGGTGCGCCTCGTCTGCGGAGTGATTCGTCGTTTCTCCGGGATCGGCCTGCAAGTCGTACAGCTGCATCGGAGGCAGCTCCCTTGCTTGCGGAGTTCCCGGGCGGGGAGCACTCCAGCCACCAGAGTCTCCACAGAGGCAGAGCTTCCAGTTCCCTTGCCGGACGGCGAATGCACCGTTCACCGAATGCGAAACCAGATGGTCACGAGTTCCTGGTTTTTGCTGCAGAGCGGGCCAGAAACTGAAACTGTCTTCGGCTGCATTGTCGGGGAGTGGCTGTTGCAGGATATCGGCAACCGTTGCGAACAGGTCGGTCAGGCAGACGACCTCGTGGCTGATTGCGGCAGCGGGAACATGGCTTGGCCAACGAGCCACGAACGGAACCCGGTGCCCCCCCTCGAAGATATCTGCTTTGTGCCCCCGCCAAGGCCCGCTGGGATAATGCCCATGCGCCGCAAGTTCATCGAACTGGGCCTGTGGCGAACAACCGTTGTCGCTCGTCACGATGACCAGTGTGCTGTCGGTCAGCTGTTGCTCCTGTAATGCGGCGACAATCTGCCCGATGGCCCAGTCTGTCTCCATGACAAAGTCGGCGTACGCATTGATGCCGCTTTTGCCCTGCCACTTTGGTGTCGGAAGGATTGGCGTGTGGGGCGACGCAAGCGGTAGGTAGAGGAGAAAGGGCATTCCCTGCCGAGCGGCTTCCCCGCGGCTGCGGATGTACTCAACGGATTCGCGAGCCAGGCGACCAAGGACAGCCTCTGCATCGAAGTCGGGCGCCGTCGGTCCCTTGCGTGTTTGCCGCTTTGGATCCCGGCCTTGCATCATCAAAAAACCACGGTCCTCGGTCGGTAGAGACGTGACGTGGTCATCTTCGATGAATGTGTAGGGGACCATGTCCAGTGAAGCACTAATCCCAAAGTAGTAGTCAAAGCCGACACTGTTCGGGCCGTTCTTAATCGGCTGAGAGTAGTCGACATTGAAGACCTGTTCCCGTGGTTCAATAGACAGTTCGGAGACAGACTTCCCTGGTTTGACGTACCAGTCCATTCCCAGATGCCATTTACCGATACAGGCCGTGTGATAGCCCTGCCCTTTCGCAAACGAGGCGACCGACAGGCGGTCCGGTTCGATCAGCCGAGGGCTGAGACCTCCGAGCACTCCTCGTTTCAGCTTTGATCGCCAGGCATAGCGGCCGGTCACGACGCCGTAGCGAGTCGGCGAACAGACCGACGAACCGCTGTGAGCATCCGTGAATCTCATCCCTTCGGCCGCCAGCTGATCGATATGCGGCGTTTGAATCTTCCCCCCGTAACAACTGACA
>CALJUK010000576.1 GCA_937975745.1 uncultured Planctomycetaceae bacterium
CGCGACTGACAAGACACTCGCGGAGTCGGAAACACAAACCAGCGCGGAACAGTTCCGCGCAGCAAATCACTTGAGGAGTTGCGATCCGTGTCTCAACTTGGTCTGGACAGTTTTCAGAAGCAGCACGAATTCCTGGTTGGAATCGATTCCGACGGGTGCGCCTTCGACTCGATGGAGATCAAGCACAAAGAGTGCTTCATCCCGAACTTCATCAAGCACATGGGGCTGCAGCCGGTTTCCAAGTATGCCCGGGAAGCGTGTGAGTTCACCAACCTGTACTCCAAAACGCGTGGTGCCAACCGCTTCCCCGCGTATCTGCTGGCACTCGACCTGATGGCCGAGCGGGCTGAAGTCAAAGCCCGCGGCGTCACTCTGCCGAAGCTGCAGGGTGTCCGTGACTGGGTCGGCCGCGAGACAAAACTCGGCACCAAAACGATCGGCCCGGAAGCAGAAAAGACCGGCGATCCCGATCTCAAGCAGGCATACGCCTGGTCCAAGGCGGTCGACGACGCCGTTGCCGAGATGGTCCATGGCGTTCCGCCATTCCCCGGTGTCCGTGAAGCGTTGCAGAAAATGCAGGCCCAGGCCGATCTGATTGTCTGCTCGGCCACTCCCAACGGCGCGTTGCAGAAGGAATGGCAGGAACACAATCTCGACGGTTTCGTCCAGTCCATCTGCGGGCAGGAGTCTGGCAGCAAGAAAGAATCTCTGTCGAAGGCCCAGGCGTTGGGCTACGCCCCCGAAAAGATGCTGATGATCGGTGATGCCCCGGGCGACCTGAAGGCGGCCGAAGCCGTCGGTGCCCTGTTCTTCCCGATTAATCCCGGTCATGAAGAGGCCAGTTGGCAACGGTTTTTGTCTGAAGCCTGCGACCGGTTCTTCGCGGGCCAGTACCAGACAGAACTGATTGCCGACTTCGAGAAATATCTTCCCGAACACCCCCCGTGGTCGTAAGTTGCCCCACGGGGTTTCCCAGATGAGGGACCGCAACCTCTGTGTGTCTCGTCTTCGTCCCGAAACTGTTGGCCGCAGACTCGCCACCAACCGGCATTGGTTCCCGAGTCTATGTCACACTTTGACCTGAAAAGATCGCGTTATGTCGCAACATGATATCGCCCTGATCGGTCTGGCTGTTATGGGCCAGAATCTTGTCCTCAACATGGCCAACAACGGTTACTCGGTCGGCGTGTTCAACCGCACGACGGAGACAACCGACGAGTTCGTCAATGGACTCCCCGATCGGCCGGAAGACGTCGTCCATGCGGGGACCGCTGACCGTGTCGTCGGTTATCACTCGGTTGAGGAGCTGGTCCAGAACCTGAAGACGCCTCGCCGTGTGATGATTATGGTCAAGGCGGGCGGTCCGGTCGACGCTGTCATCGATCAGCTCAAACCGCTGCTGGATGCGGGTGACATTATCATCGACGGTGGCAACTCCGACTTTGTTGACACCAACCGACGCTATGCCGAATTGAAGGCGGCCGGCCTGCGATTCATCGGCACGGGTGTTTCTGGTGGCGAAGAAGGCGCCCTCAAGGGCCCCAGCATCATGCCGGGCGGCGATCCAGAGGCGTGGCCCTTCGTGAAGCACATCCTGCAGAAGATCTCCGCCAAGGTCGGTCCCAACAGTGACATCCCCTGTTGCGATTGGGTCGGCGAGTCGGGAGCCGGCCACTACGTCAAGATGGTCCACAACGGCATCGAATACGGCGACATGCAGTTGATCTGCGAAGCCTACTTCATCCTCAAGCAGGCCCTGGGATTGACGAACCAGGAGTTGTTCGAAGTCTTCGATCAGTGGAACCGGGGAGAACTGGAAAGCTACCTGATTGAGATCACGCGCGACATCTTCACGGTGCTGGATGAAGAGACCGGCGACCATCTGGTCGACAAGGTCCTCGACACGGCCCAACAGAAGGGGACCGGTAAGTGGATGAGCCAGCACGCTCTTGACCTCGGCGTGCCCACCACACTGATTACCGAGGCGGTCTACGCCCGCTGCCTGTCTGCCCAAAAAGAGGCCCGTGTGCGGGCTTCGAAAGTCCTGGCCGGGCCAAGCGGAACTTACAGCGGCGATCGCCAGGCTTTCATCGAAGATGTGCGGCAGGCACTCTACGCATCAAAGCTCGTCAGCTACGCCCAGGGTTATGTGCAGATGGACGGCGAGGCGGACGAGGTCGGTTGGAAGCTAAACAACGGCAACATCGCCCTGTTGTGGCGAGGTGGCTGTATCATCCGGTCCAGCTTCCTGGAAGACATCAAGCGGGCGTTCGACAAGCAACCCGATCTCGAAAACCTGCTGCTCGATGACTTCTTCCGCCAGGCCATCGATCACGCTCAGCCGAGTTGGCGACGCGTCGT
>CALJUK010000577.1 GCA_937975745.1 uncultured Planctomycetaceae bacterium
CCCGCCGGAGTGGACCTTTACGATGGCTCCCAATGCATCCCGACCACCGTATCGAGGCTCGACTGCCCGGACCACGAGTCCGTTGCCGTTTTTCGCTGCGTCGTTTCGATAGATTCTGGTGGCCCCTCCGGTATTGCTCACGACAAAGTCCAGGTCACCATCATTGTCGATGTCGCCAGTGGCCAAACCACGTGAGACATCGCACGCTGCGAGAAAGTAGTCGGTGGTGGAACGGAACTCCTCGAAGTGTCCGGAACCGTCATTGAGGTAGATCTGGTTGTACTCGGCGAATTGCTGCCAGAAGGGATCGACCGCATGCTGCACCGGAGCGTTTTCGGCCAGGTCCTGCTGCTGTGTTGTGGCGGGAAGGGCAATTCGGCCGTTTGTCACCAGCAGGTCAAGATCGCCGTCATGATCGATGTCTGCGAAGGCCGTTCCGAAGCCCGTCATGGAAAGGCTCGGGCGTCCGAGACCGGAAATGAGACTCGTGTCTGCAAAACCATGCGCTTCATCGAGCAGGTACATCGCATTGGTTTCCCCCTGCAGGTGAGTCAGAAACAGGTCGAAGCGGCCGTCCTGATTGACGTCGCCGTACGCGATTCCCATGCTGGCTTGTGGGCGTCCCTGGGCATCGTAAGCGGCACCGGCCAGCAATGCTGATTCGACGAACGTCCCGTCCTGCTGGTTCAACCAGAGAAAGTTTGCGTCCTGGTCGTTGGCCACATAGAAATCGGGCCAGCCATCTTCATTGAAGTCAGCCGCCAGCACGCCGAGGCCGGGACCTGCCGCGGCGGCGATGCCGGACGAGATCGTCACGTTCTCGAAACGGGGCCGCCGAACTCCGCTGGAGAAGCGGGGTGTCGGATCCTGTTCCGTCGCCTCACCGGTGACGTTGCGAAAGAGGCGGTCGACTGTCTTGGGGAAAGCGATCGGACTGCAAAAGTCCTGTTGCCCCCGACGCGAATAACAGGACTTTTCCGGGTAGTAGTCGACGTAGTTCGTCACAAACAGGTCAAGATCGCCGTCCCGATCGTAGTCGACGAAGCAGGCAGAAGTTCCCCACCGCGGATTGTCAATTCCGGATTCGACAGTGACGTTCTGGAACCGGCCGTCGCCGAGATTCAAATAGAGTTGGTCGTCGTGGTAGTTGGTCACATACAAGTCGGGATAGCCGTCGTTGTTGACGTCCCCGACGGCAACTCCCATCCCGTAGCCGCTGTTTACCAGTCCCGATTCGGCTGTCACGTCAACAAAGTTTCCGCCGGCCTCCTGTCGGTACAACCGATTGGTCCTGCGGGGGCTGTCCGCGCTCGCTGAGGAGGGC
>CALJUK010000578.1 GCA_937975745.1 uncultured Planctomycetaceae bacterium
AACACCTGACATAAAGTTGCGTCCAATTTGCTGCGTGGTGAGTGAAACGAGCTGATTTGCGAACGCCGCACGACTTGAGCGGCAAGCGACCGACGACGATGCGACAGGATCGTGCTCGGCCGAACGTCTCTAGCTCGAAGTTTCAGGTTCTCGAATGACCGTTTGAATGCTACTGCGCAAGACGCGAATTCGCGTACTGTCGTCGACTTTCAGAGTCACTTCTTTCCCATCAGCGGAAATATTGGCCACCGTCGCCACGATGCCGCCCGCTGCAATCACGTTGTCGTTCTTCTTCAATTCGCGAAGCATCGCCTCGCGTTCGCGGCGTTCTTTTGTCTGGGGACGAATAATGATCAGGTACCAGACGACCATGATCATCACCAGCGGAGCCCACATCTGAATCATTTGCGCGGGTCCGCCCGGTCGTTCGTCGGCAGCCAACAGGCCTAACCGCAACAACATCTCTGCATCAACCAACATCAGTCACTTCCCTCGCGGTTATTCCGCGTGTGAAAAGCCGCCCGATCACCTGACCGGTGCACGGAAGAAGCACCCGGCGTGTCACCTTACCGCTTCGACGCGGGTCAAGAGGCACACTGGCGCAGATCGACCGCACCGGCCGGTCCGTCGCGGCAATCCTCGACCGGCGTTCAAAAAGAATCGTCGAGAGAATTGCACTTCGCAGCCAGGATCTCACGGCGAAATTCAGCGCGTATCTTAGTGAGGGAGGCCCCAGCGGGCAAGTTGAACCGAGCGAAACTCTGCCGACCGGTCCTCCCGAATCGCCTGACCGAGGTCTCGCAGTAAGGACTGGTAGAATGCGAGGTTGTGCCACGACAGCAGGATCGGCCCAAGCATCTCCTGTACCTGGAACAGATGTCGCAGGTAGGCCCGGCTAAAATCGCGGCTGGCTGGACAATCGATCGCCGGGTCCAGCGGGCTGGGATCGGCCTGATGACACGCGTTCCGGATTCGGATGGCACCATTCGTTGTGAACGCAGATCCATTACGACCGTTGCGAGTCGGCATGACACAATCAAACAGGTCGATTCCCCGCAGAACCGCCTCGATCAGGTCCACCGGCCGACCGACCCCCATCAGGTACCGAATCCGGTCCGACGGGAGTTGCGGAACGGTCTCGTCTAGCGTGGAGTACATGTCCACCGGGTCTTCCCCCACGCTCAGGCCGCCGACGGCATAGCCGGGAAAGTCCAACGGAAGCAAGCCCTCGACCGAACGGTGACGCAGTTCGGGATCGGTCCCCCCCTGAACGATTCCGAACAAGGCCTGATCGTCGCGGCGTTGGGCGTCCCGGCAACGAGCGGCCCAACGTGTTGTGCGGTCGACAGCCGCCAGGAGTTGCTCCCGCGGCACATTGTGTGGTGGGCACTCGTCGAGGCACATCATGCAGTCCGCCCCCAGAAGTTCCTGGATGTGAACTGCTTTCTCGGGCGTCAATTCGAACCGGCTCCCATCCACGTGCCAGCGAAACATCACGCCCGTGTCGTCGATCCGCATCAGGTCCGCCAAGCTGAAAACCTGAAATCCACCGCTGTCAGTCAGTATCGGGCCGTCCCAGTTCATGAACTTGTGCAGCCCGCCCAAGTCGGCAATTCGCTCGGCCCCCGGCCGCAATGCCAGGTGATACGTGTTCGAGAGAACCATCTGAGCCCCGGACTG
>CALJUK010000579.1 GCA_937975745.1 uncultured Planctomycetaceae bacterium
CAACGATCAGTCCCCAGGACGGATGCCACGCCGGTGGTGTTGTTTCAGTCCGCCAGCTATCAGGCAAGCACATTCGCCGAAGGGGACGCTGTCATTCTGGCTCGCTATCAATTGGCGATTCGCTCGATTGCGGCCGACACGCGAGTGCCGCTCCCTTTGACCAATGCTAATCTGGGGGGCGAAAATTCCTGCCTGGTCGACGGGACGGCCTGGCCCGTGTTTCCCAACGAATCGGGTCCCGGTTTTCAGATCATCATTCCTGGTGTTCCGCAGCCGACCGCTACGGTTATTCCATCCGCGGCGACGACCGGGAACGCGTCCACGCAGCCTCCTCCGCCGTCACTTCCAATGACGATCGACTCGGCCGTTCAGACAATCCCCGAAGAATCCTCCGACGGTCTGGCGGCGAGAGCCGACCGGTTTCGGATGGTGACAGTCGAGTTGCAACTGCATCCGACAACAGAGTTCCGGGGAGATCGGGCGTCGATTGAAGTCGGCATTCCGCGTGTCGCGGCCGGTTCGCTGTCGCTCGACTTTCATCTGCCTTCGGAGCGATTACTCAAACCGCAACTTTCGTCGGCCGACTTGGCCAGCTCGCCCGGGAGCCCGCTGAGTGAAATTCCGCTGGAAAACGCGGTGCGGATCGAGATTGCCTGGACCCGTGCCGCGGCAATCACTCGGTCGGTTTCGACAGCCACGGCGAGCGTGATTGCGATGGCGGAATGCTCTCCGTCGGAGGGAAAGCTGACGGCAACGCTTAAAGTCGTGCCCAATGGAGAGGCGATTGACGCGGTCACGTGGGAACTTCCCGCCGACGCGATCATCGGCCGTGTGAACACTCCGAACATGTTCTCTCCCGAAATCCTCGCGCCAGCGGTTGCGGGCGGCCCCGCGCGATTGCACTTGACCTTCGACAAACCTCAGGATCAGCCCTTCAGTCTGACGATCGATTATTCCGTCCCGCTTTCCAACAATGCGGCTGGATCGGACATTCCTCTCCCGGGCCACCTGATTCTTGCGACAGCTGACCGTCTGCTTCCGCAATCGACGACTCCAGTTCTGAAGGTTGGTGTCTGTCCGGGCGCCGGCTTTGCGATTTCGTCCAATACGAATAAACCGTCAGCCGAGGCCTCGTCTGCGAGTAGTGAGTCATCGGCGAAGAACAATTCCGCGGAGACAAAGTCACGCGTCGGCATACCGGCGACGGGCGGGACGACGACAGGCAGAACAGACACCGGTGCAGCGTCGACGGGAATTCTGCAAGTTCCCATCGAACAATTTCTACAGGAGTGGCCTACCGAAAAGAGCTTGTCTGCCCCGCAGGTCGCCTATTTGCTCTCGGGTGGTGAGAAACTGACGGTTCAGGTTCAGCCACTCAAGTCGGAGCGCGAAGCGTGGCAGGACCAATTGGGAAATATCACCCATCACCGGCTGGAGTGGACGTTCGCGGCGGAAGTGCAGGTTCGGCAGGCGCCCACGTTTTCTCATCTGCTGGATATCGACCCGCGATTAAAGGTCGAGTCGGTTTCGGTCAAAGAAGCCGACGTCGAACGCCTTGTGCGGTATACACAAACGGGAGATCGGCTGCGGCTGATCCTCCGTGACAAGACGACCGGCACTCAGAGCATTGTTGTCGAAGCCAGTATGGCGCTGCCGCGATCCGGCATTGTTCGCCTGCCGTTCATCAGGATGGCGACCGCGACGATCTCGTCGTCGCAGCTCTTGCTGTATCACAGCAGCGGCCTGGATGTGGCCA
>CALJUK010000580.1 GCA_937975745.1 uncultured Planctomycetaceae bacterium
GGCACAGGCCATCCAAATCCTCATGAACGAAGCCATGCTCCTCCAACGCGGCGAAACACTCCAGGCCGCCCAGCGAAAGTCGTCTGAAGACACGATGCTCATTAACTCACGGGAAGCTGCCAAGAGGCTGAAAGTTTCGCAGCGAACGCTCTGGGGGATGCACAACAGCGGCAAGATGCCCCCTCCAATCCGAATTGGTCGGATGGTCCGCTGGAGTGTCGAGGTTCTGAAGAAGTGGACGGAAGCCGGGTGTCCGATCGATCCCGAGTGGCAAAACCAGAGTGTCTAGCGGCCGGTGTCGGCGACACCATCGAGGCAAGAATTCGACAAAATCGCTCAACTTGCAGGACACGCCCAGGTGCGTTTCGCACTAGAAAACAAGGCGTTTTCTGAAATTGCGGATTTGGCGGGGATCGATTATGAGTCCACTGCTCTAACCGATCTGGTGGCCGGGGTTCGATTCACCCTGCAAGTTGACAGTCATTCCCCTGCGTAACATGCCAGTCGAGCGCTCGCGAGGAAGCAACACCGCGCGAACGGATTCGCTGAGGTGTTCCGGGATACCCGTTGCCCGTCCAATCGCCGTTCCCAAAACGCCATCAGTATGAGCACAGGGATACTCGATCTGATGGCGCGGAACGAACCGTCGATTGCAAGTTGCCGACTCCGTAAAACCAGTTATTTCTGCCGGTTATGGTTGGATGGCGGGGGTTGCATTGGCAATGGCATGCAAGGTGCGTTTTATCGCGGACGTTGCGATGACGCGTCGCGTCTCCCTTGATGTCGTTTCCTTTCGCGGAGGCTCTGCCATGATGAAGCGTCTGTTCCCATTTGCCGTTGTTCTGGGTGCGATCGTGACCTGCGCCACGACCGCTGAAGCGGGCCATGGACACCGCAACCACTTCCATTGTTGGGGGAACAACTTCAACAGCTACTACGGTGGGTTTACCCCGTATTCACATCGTCATCGGATCTGGCACGATACCAGCCATTACGACTACCACCCGGGCGGTTTTGAACGGCATCGCAACCACTACCACTACGTCCCGGGCCATTACGACTTTCATCAGACCGGACACTGGGATCACTATTGGCATCGCTAGTGCGAATTGCGTACCACTGTGGCGGCGTTTGGACACCGAATGACCTGCGAATCAGGCAGTTTACGCCGCCGGAACCCGCTACAGTGAAACGCAGCGCGCTTTAAGAGTTTTGCTCGGTAGTGCCAACCGAGAGACCCTGCGGGATGTCTCCTGTCGCGTCGCGACCCCGATGCACAAGCAATCGCGGTGAAGAACTGTTCGTCGGTCGTGCGGACATCGGCCGGTTGACTGGTCGGTGTCCGCAACCGGAGACACCTCCGTGTCGGCCTTCGGACTGAATTCAACCATCGAGGCGATGATCGCGGTCGACGTCATTCACTCGTTTCGCGATGGCGGTGCATGTGGTCGGGATGAGCCGAGCGGACGGTCCTGGGATGGCAACAGTGGTGAGTCGGGCCAAACCGATGGCAGCATGACCCCTTCGTTCCGGTCCGTGGGCGTCCGAGTTACAGGTCACCCTGGAGAGTGTGCCCCCGCACAGATACCAGCCTTTTCCAGGCCACCCGGTCGTCACCGAATCTAAAGAATCCAGCCAAAATTGCCCGAAATTGTAATTGTGCGGCCGCTTTCGTGTTGCGTCTGCAATTTTGCGTCTTCGGTGTGCTGGCGAGCAAATTTTCCCAACAGATGGAATTCGGCCGTCGTAATGTCGTAGTGTTGTAAGTCAACACACAACTCGAGTGCTCAGCCGCTGGCTGCCTGAACGCATGTGGTTTCCGTCCGAGCCCGTTAACGGTGACGGCCGTTTTGTGTTACGCAGCGGGTCTGTTCGAGCGGGTTGTTTTGGAGAATTTCGATTCGCGATCAGCCTTTGTGTACGAGGCCAAGGTACGGCTCATCTGTAATCCGGCAGCGCTCGCTGACATGACGGAGACAGCCGAATCGAAGGTGTGTCCGACCTCGGGAGATCGCGGATTTCTGTCGAGCCTGTTTTGAGGAGAGACAGCTAATGAGAAGCATCTTAGGGATCATTGCTGCGTCGGCAATTGTGGCTTTAGTGGCTGGCCAATCAGCCGATGCCGGGTGGGGGTCGGCGGGCGTGACGGGGGGTGACCGGCTGCGTGTCGGAAGCCGTGGTGCCACGCAGTACGGCCACAGGGACACAACGAGAGTACGGCCTCTCTTCGTCATTGGTGATAATGGTGTCACCACTTACCGCAGTTTCTCGTATGAACCGGGTGCAGGCTCCGCGAGAAGCTATGCACCTTCGTGTGCCGTACCGGCTCCGCGCTGCTGTGTGCCGGCCCCCCGTTGCTGTCGCAACTAAAAGCGGTCGTTGTTGACGGCCAACGTCATTCGTACAGAGTCGCACGCTCGGTCTGATTGGCAGGACTCTCGACAGTCATGCGAATCAGGCTGGCGTCGACTTTGTTTCGCCAGCGGTCGCTGTTCCGCCACAGGCGCGTCAGGTGCGCTGCCCCGTCGATCTTGTAGACCGCCGCCAGTGCGCGCTCGTCGCTGTGCTCTGCGGCAAGCTCCAGAAACTCTGTAAATTGCACCGGAGTTCCGCGTTCCACGAGGAGTCCGACCAGCGAAGCACTCTGGTGATAGAAGGCATCCAACGATGCGGGACGCGTTGCATCGGACAGTCGAAGCAGGCTGAGCGTATCGAGTGCACCGCCGCGGGCTTCCGCGCGGAGAAACGCCAGACGGCGCTGCTCCTGCTTGGCAG
Source organism: uncultured Planctomycetaceae bacterium (assembly GCA_937975745.1). Lineage (GTDB taxonomy): Bacteria > Planctomycetota > Planctomycetia > Planctomycetales > Planctomycetaceae > CALJUK01. Next base: position 2,776 of record CALJUK010000580.1, read on the forward strand.
CCGACTCCGCCAGCACTCCCATGCCCTCATTGGCCCAGTGCGGAAGCTGTCGGCCGGGGAAACGGTCAGCCATCACAACGTGCGTCAATTCGTGTGGCAGGGCATCGAGCGACCAATGGTCGGCATCCCGTCGGATATCGATCCGTCGTTGGACAACGCGTTTCCCATCGAACGAGATCGTCGTGCAGCCAACCGACTGACCGACACCACCGCCAAGAGCGAGTTGGTACGCCGTCAGCGATGAATGGACGATAACGTCACACCGGGGTGTCCAACTGGTTGAGGCCGTCTCACCAAACCAGGTCTGTTGGAGTTGCTGCCTACACGACTCGCATTGGCGGGCCAGATCGGCGTGGTCCGCATGGATCTCGCGAGAGCAGATCCGAAAGTTGAGTGTCTGGTGAATCGACCACCCCTGTGACTGATACTTCGAGACAGCGACCTCAGGGGTATGGCCGGGGTTGGCAAACAGGACTGTGACAAACAGGATCGAAGTCGACGTCAATGGACGGGCTCCCCGCGCTGAGGGACATGTAAGACACGCGGCGGGAGAGTCCCAATTCAATCCGTGTTCCAAACGGCGTCACAATCACGAACCTTTTAGAACGCGAGCACATAATCCTTTACGGTTAATCGGTTTACAGCTTTGGCGCGAACTGTCTCCGGCGGTGAGCAACGGGAGGGTCTGCCTGCCGAGTGCGCAGCCGGTGCAGTACAAAGGGGCATTCTTCAGCAAAGTTGGCTCAGCGAATTTGCCGAGGGGCGAGTTGTCCTTCGGGAATTAATGTGGTGTAAGGGCGGTCCTTCATTCGGCCGTTCAATTCCTGCCGAGCGGATGCGGCGATTTCCGGATGTTCGAGTACCGCGACGCCGGCCGCCGAGAGGACCTTGGCAGCGTAAAGCAGCCCCTTCTCGCCAATCGGCGAACCGATGGACGCGACGTTCTGCCAACTGTGTCCCGGTGTGCCCTCGGGGAAGCAGGTGATTCGCAGACCACCCGTGGGTACGTACCAACTGATGTCCCCCACGTCGGTCGAGCCCTTGCTTGTGCTGCCAATTGGATCGAGCGGATGAACCGAATCGTCAATCGTTGTGGCGAGTTTTCGTCCGACATCTTCGACCAGTCCCTGCTGTAACCGGGCGGCGAACATCCGCTCGTTCTCATTAAAGCTGGGGGGTGAGATCGTCTGCAGTCGACTTTGAAGCAGCTTGGAGAGAGCCGTATTGGTGACCAGTTCGTGGCAGTCCGTTTCGATGCGGCTTTCCAATTTGGTGCGTGTCATCGTGGCAGCGCCGCGGGCAATGTCGTGGACCCAACCGAACGCCTGGGCTGCGTCATGGTGGTTGTCTGCACGGACGTAGTACCAGACGGTGGCCTGCGGAGGTGTCACGTTCGGCTGCCCTCCTCCTTCGGTAATCACGTAATGCATGCGAACATCTTCGCGAACGTGTTCCCGCATGAAATTCACGCCGATGTTCATCAGCTCGACAGCGTCGAGCGCGCTGCGGCCTTCGTGTGTACTGACCGAGGCGTGGGCCGCACGCCCGTGAAACTGAACCTTCGCGGAGATCAGCGCCTTGCTGCTTCCGGTCCAGACCTGGTTCTTGGTCGCTGGATGCCAATGCAGACAAACATCAACGTCGCTGAAGACGCCCGCCAGCAACATGTAAACTTTGCCGATGGCCGTCTCTTCCGCGGGTGTACCATACAGGCGAACGGTTCCCTTGAGGCCATGCTTGTCGATCGCTTCTCTGATGCCTAATGCGGCCCCCAGCGAACCGGCTCCTAACCCACTGTGACCACAGGCATGGCCGGCCGACTGGTCGGCGACCGGCTCGCGCTCGGGAGTGACGGCCTGCGAGATGCCGGGGAGTGCATCGTACTCGGCAAGCAATGCGAGGACAGGCTGCCCCGAGCCATAGCTGGCCACAAACGCGGTCGGCATCCCGGCGATGTCCGTCTTCACCTCAAAGCCAGCCGCCTCGAGTTCGCGGACAAGCAACGCAGCGGATCGCGTTTCCTGCAGGCCGACTTCCGCATAGTCCCAGACAGCCCGATTGATCCGAAACAGCTCTTTGGCATTCGCCTCGACTGCTTGAACTGCCGTTTGTTCTGCGAGCGACAGCTCGGCGGGCAAGTCGGCGGCAGTCGAAAGTCGGACACCGGACGTACCGGCGAGCAGGAAAGTCAGGCAGGCTGCCATCGCGGACTGAGATACGCGTCTCGGCAAACAATATCGCCGCTGCGTTCGACGACAGGAAGTGATCATGGTCGACCCTCGATTTCGTGTTGTACTGTCCGTCAGCGGGCGCTGTGTCCAGAACTCCTGGCACAGCAAAAACACCCACGTTACCCACAGTCTCCGTATTAAAAACATCCTCCAAACAAGTTCGCCCCGGCCACAGGGCTTCCCGCTGGAAGAAACTCAGTTATACTTCGCCTTTGTCTGTGTGCCGGTTCGACCGGTCAGAGCGAGACGTCACTCGACTTTGTCGCATGCGGTCGATTGACGCAACCAAAATTCCGGAGATCTCTTCCCCGGGACAGTTCAAGTCGACTCGACATTCGTTTCGTGACGTTCTCAAAAACATCCAGAGCGCAACAACATCCAGAGAGTGACTTTCTTCAAGATGCCGTTTCGAATGCCTGGTGGGGTCTGCTGTCCGTAGCGGTTCATAGCCGCCCGTTTCTGACCTCGGCCGGTTTCGAAGTGTTTGCTGAAATTTTTCCTCGGTGATCCGAATGGTCTTGCTGCACAAGGCCTCGCGAGATCGCTCACACTCCTGCAGCAATGTTCGCTTGCAGCGACCGGGAGAGGATAACCGCTGCCATGTCGCGTAATTTAACGATCCACGAGAAGCTAACCCAACTGGCCAACAATCTGTGGTGGTGCTGGCAACCGGATGTGACCAATCTGTTTCGCCAGATTGATTCGACCCGCTGGTCGCAGTTGGCCCACAACCCGGTCGAACTGCTGGCCGAGTACCCGCCCGACAAACTCGAAGTTCGTGCCCGCGAAGCGGTTTTGCACTCTGGTATTAACCGCGCCTACCGGATGTGGCGGGAGTACATGGAGTCGCACGACACCTGGGCGGCGACGCATTCCGGCAACATCGGGCACCGTCCGGTGGCGTACTTCTCGGCCGAGTTTGGCATTCACGAGTCGCTACCCATCTACTCTGGCGGTCTGGGCGTCCTGGCCGGTGACCATCTCAAGAGTGCATCGGACCTGGGTGTTCCCCTGGTCGGTGTCGGCATTCTGTACAACGAAGGCTACTTCTCGCAGCAGATCGATCAGGACGGATGGCAGCAGGAGACCTACACCGAATTGCGGGCAGACCGCCTGCCGATCCAGCCGGTCAATGACGACAAAGGCAAACCTGTTGTGATCTCGGTCGAGACGCGTGGCGGGCAGATTCATGCTCGAGTCTGGAAGCTCGACGTCGGTCGCATCGACCTGTACCTGCTCGATACCAACATCGAGCAGAACACCGACGAAGATCGGCATTTGACGGCCCGTCTGTACGGTGGAGACCAGCGGACCCGCATCCGCCAGGAAGTTTTGCTGGGCGTCGGCGGAGTCCGAGCCCTGCATGCCCTGGGAATTCATCCTTCTGTCGTCCATATGAACGAAGGGCACTCGGCCTTTGCGCCTCTGGAGATTATTCGGCACCGAATGCACGAAGATGGCATGCCGTTTGATGCCGCACTGCGCGATACGGCCGCCGCCGCTGTCTTCACGACACATACGCCCGTGCCGGCCGGTCACGATCGTTTCGACGGTCATCTGATTGAAGAGCACCTTGGGCCACTGCGCGAGCAACTCGGTTTGTCGCACGAATCGCTGATGGGACTGGGGCGTGTCGATCCACCCAATCAGAGCGAAACATTCTGCATGACCGTGCTGGCATTCAAACTCAGCCGGTCGGCCAACGGTGTCTCGAATTTGCACGGGACTGTCAGCCGGCGAATGTGGGCCGGCCTGTGGCCTTGGCGGAGTGAAGAAGAAATCCCGATCGGTCACATCACCAACGGTGTCCACGTCCCCTCGTGGCTGGCACACCAGATGCGTGTCATTTACGACCGCGTTCTGCCGGCCAACTGGCATCTCCGCACAGGCGAGCCCGAAGTGTGGGCCGGCTTCGAATCGGTCACGCCGAGCGAACTGTGGGAAACACACCAGTCCCTGAAGAACCGACTGATCGTCTATGCCCGAAACCATCTGGTCAAGCAGGCCGAGCGTCGCGGTGCCTCCTCGACCGAACTCGAACAACTGGCCGGTGCGCTCGAGCCTCGATCGCTGCTGATTGGTTTTGCCCGGCGTTTCGCACCGTACAAGCGCGCCGACCTCGTGATGTCCGACATCGAAGTTCTGATGAAGCTGGTTGAAAACGAAGACAGGCCGGTTCAGTTCGTCTTCGCCGGGAAGGCTCACCCGGCCGACGAAAAGGGAAAGCAGATCATCCAGCGAATCTACCAGATCACTCAGCAGCCCCGCTTCAAAGGGAAGATCGTTCTGCTGGAGGACTACGACATCAATCTGGGACGGCATCTGGTCCAGGGTGTCGACGTCTGGTTGAACAACCCGCGTCGGCCTTTGGAGGCGTCTGGAACCAGTGGCGAGAAAGTCATTCTGAACGGCGGTTTGAACTGCTCGATTCTCGATGGCTGGTGGGCCGAAGGATTCGACGGTTCCAATGGGTTCGCCATGGGCAATGGCCTCACGCACGTCGACCAGGAAATTCAGGACCGCCGCGACGGTGAAAATCTCTACAACGTCCTGTCCAACGAAGTGATTCCGTTGTACTACGAGCGCGATCACGACGATCTGCCGCAAGCCTGGATCTCCCGAATGAAGCGGGGGGTCCGCACGCTTGGTTGGCGGTTCAATGCCGACCGAATGG
>CALJUK010000581.1 GCA_937975745.1 uncultured Planctomycetaceae bacterium
GGGTCGGGGAAGAGTTCGCTGGCAAGATTTGTGGCCCAGCGGTTCCCAGCGGAAATCATCGATGCGGACTTGTTGGGGCATCAGGTACTACAGCGTGAAGACGTCAAACGACAGATTCGCGAACGATTTGATTCTGAGATATTCGACGCTGCGGGGGAAATTCAACGATCCGCACTAGCCAAAATTGTGTTTGGTGAGGATTCACGGCCGCTTCAGGACCTTGAAGCGATTGTTCATCCTCGGATTCGCGAAGCCATCCGGCAACGCATTGAAGCAGCTGGCAAAGAGTCCAACGCGCGGGCGATCCTGCTGGATGCCGCCGTTCTACTCGAATCTGGCTGGACCGACATTTGCGACAAAATTGTGTTCGTCGATTGCGCAATCGACGTTCGTCGGCAGCGTGTTCTTGCCCGGGGCTGGGACGCAGAGCAACTGCACCAGCGCGAGGCAAAGCAACTGCCGGTCGACGAGAAACGCCGACGGGCCAACTTTGTCATCAACAACGACAGTGATCTGCAGTCAGCTGGAAACCGCCTGCTGCAGATCGTTGGCGAGATTGCCGATCAGTTTGCCAAAGCCGGTTCCACGGGATCGGCTTCGGTCGACCACCTGCCCTCCGACACATCCGAAAGCGTAGCGTTTCACGACTGATTCGAATGAACCCGGAAATTGAAGTCTTCAGACGTCGCCATTTGCTTGAAGCGCGGATGACAGGAAACATCCCCGCTGTTCTGGTCCGGTAACATCCCGAACAGACCAATCCGGTCGAGTCTGGCGAGACGGCCTCAGCTCACGAAGCAAGCCCTCAAAATTCGGACGACAAACCACAGGCGGCATCCGCCCCGACAGGACAACCCAATAAGATCACGCACGGGGCCGAACGGTCCCATGCCGAGATAGACGGCCAGTATCATTCAGCCAGCCGTGCCAGAAGTGCATCCGGTTGGCGAACCTGATTTGTTCGCAGAAAGTGTAAGTCATGGCCAAGCCGCCGAAATCCCGCCCCACCTCACCGTTGTCATCGGTTGCGATCGACACCGACAACCCGCCTCTGAGCCGCAGCACTCTGGCTCGGGCCCGGCGCACCGCATCGGACGAGACTTCCAACCGACCGGAAGACGAAGAAGACGGACCGCTGTCCGTCGACGTGGAAGATAACTCGGATCTGGAAGACGACGACGATGTCGGCGGTATCTTCCCCGGTGACGAGCGCTACGAGGAAGTCAAACGCGGCGAAATTCACATCGCCGAGTTGCAGCGAATGACAATGAAAGAACTGTTCTCGCTGGCTCGCGGCGAAAACATCAGCGAATACAACGGCCTGAAGAAGCAGGACCTGATCTTCAAGATCCTGAAGGAACGGACCAAGATCAACGGTCTGATGTTCGGCGAAGGGACGCTGGAGATTCTGCCCGATGGGTTCGGCTTCCTGCGGAGCCCGGACTATCACTACCTGCCCTGCCCCGACGATATTTACGTGTCCCCCAGCCAGATTCGCCGCTTCGGCTTGCGGACAGGCGCCACCGTCGCCGGGCAGATTCGGCCTCCCAAAGAAAACGAACGCTACTTCGCCCTGTTGCGTGTTGAAGCGATTAACGGCCAGGACCCGAACCTGCTGGCTGAGAAGGTCTTCTTCGATGATCTGACGCCGTTGCATCCGAACTGCCGCCTCAAACTGGCAACAACGCCCGAGCAGACCAGCACGCGCGTGGTCGATATTGTGGCACCGATCGGCATGGGACAGCGTGGTCTGATTGTCTCTCCCCCGCGTGCCGGCAAAACAATCCTGTTGCAGGAACTCGCCAAAGCGGTTCTGGTCAACCATCCGGATGCCTACGTCATCGTGCTGCTCATCGACGAGCGGCCGGAAGAAGTGACCGACATGGAACGCCAGGTGAAAGCTCACAACTGCGAGGTTGTCAGCAGTACCTTCGACGAACCGCCCAGTCGGCATATTCAGGTCTCGGAAATGGTCATCGAGAAGGCCAAACGGATGGTCGAGTACGGCCATGACGTGGTGATCTTCCTCGATTCCATCACGCGACTGGCGCGCGCCTGGAATACCGAAACACCGCACTCGGGCAAGATTCTCTCTGGTGGTGTGGACGCCAACGCCCTGCAGCACCCCAAACGCTTCTTCGGTGCCGCTCGGAACGTGGAAGAGGGGGGGAGTCTGACAATCGTCGCGACGGCGTTGGTCGATACCGGTAGCCGAATGGACGAAGTCATCTTCGAAGAGTTCAAAGGAACCGGTAATACCGAACTGCACCTGGACCGGCGAATGGTTGAGAAACGCGTCTGGCCGGCTGTCGACGTCAACAAGTCCGGAACACGTCGCGAAGAGTTGCTGATGGATCCGGAAGAACTGCGCCGTGTCTGGATTTTGCGGCGGGTGCTCAACGACATGAACCCGGTCGAAGCGATGGAGTTGCTCGTCAACCGGATGCGACGAACCAAGACCAACGAGGAATTCCTGCTGAGCATGAACCTCAGCTGACGTCCCGTTGCCACGGTTCTTTCAACAAACCGTCAACGGTCCTGCCGATCAAAGCAGCGACCTGCGACAACAATGCGATTTCGCACCTGTGATTGAGACTCTCCATGCCGCGTGTTGTCACCGGCGAGCTTCTGGCTCGCGATACAAAATTTGCGATCGTGGTTTCCCGTTTTAACGAGCTGATCACCCGGTCTCTGCTGAGCGGTGCGTTGGAGACTCTCCGGCGACACGGTGGCGTTGACGACCAGACCACCATTGTCTGGACACCGGGAGCCTTCGAACTGGTCCTGGCTGCGGACGAATTGGCCCGCTCCGGCCAGTACGACGCCATCTGCTGCCTGGGAGCCGTCATCCAGGGGGAAACCACACACCACGAGTACATCAACCATCAGGTGGCCGCCGGCATCATGCGAATCAACCAGGAAACGCGAGTTCCGGTGACTTTTGGCGTGTTGACCTGCGGCAATATGGATCAGGCTTTTGCCCGCGCCGGTGGGAAAGCCGGCAATAAGGGAGCCGAGGCCGTCCTGGCAGCAATCGAAATGGTCAATGTCCTCCGCCAGCTTCGCGGCGAATCGTAAATTGCCGCAGGTGAATCGCCGTAGTCGGCAATCAGAGTTCAGCGCGGAAGTCGGACAGTTGCCCGCCCGTCTCGCACTGACAATGTTTCTTTTGATATCCGTCAAGGAGTGCGACACGTCGCATGGCCCTCCGCAGTAAGGCCCGTGAAACGGCCGTCCAAATGCTGTATCAACTCGACCTGAACCCCGACGTTCCGTTGGGGACAGTGCGCGAAATGATCGCCGAGCAGATCTCACAGCCCGATTCGCGCGAGTTTTCGTGGGAACTTTTCATCGGAACGATGGAAATCCGCCCGGCACTCGATCTGCGGATTGAGGCCATTGCCGAGAACTGGAAGCTCTCAAGAATGGCCCCAACCGATCGCAACATCCTGCGATTGGGAGCCTTCGAGCTGCTCCACACACACACTCCGCCGCACGTCGTCGTTGATGAAGCGATCGAAATGGCCAAGCGGTTCGGAACGGACCAGTCTCCACAGTTCGTCAACGGCATCCTGGACAAGTTGATTGTTCGGGAACGGCCC
>CALJUK010000582.1 GCA_937975745.1 uncultured Planctomycetaceae bacterium
CAGGCCAGCAGTTGAAATCCCCAGTGCAGATCGATCCAGGGTCGATCCCAAACGGTAAAGGTATACAGGTCCGTTTGCGGGACACGGCACTCGGACACGATCCACTCACCCGTGCGGAGATGCCACCAGATGTCCATGCTCCGCATCGGCGTGCAACCGAGCACGAACGTCCAGGCCGCCAGCAACCACACGACCGGCCTCGGCCTCGTGGGCCCAGCCGCCCGTCCACTGCGATCAGAGTTTGCCGACAAGCCGTCCATCAAATGGCGTGCACTGTGGGGTCAATCGAGATTTGTTTGAAGGTGACGCGTCATCCGTTCCAGCGCCGGCTTGGGCTGTCCCTGCGCATCAACCAGTCCCGCGTGCGGCAGTTCGTGGGCAACCGCATCGGAGAGGTGAGCCCAGTCAATCCCCACAACGGCCGGCTTGCTGAGCAGCAGCGGGAGATACGAGTCCACCCACTCGGCCTGTGTCTCCGGAGACCACGCATCGTGAAATGAAGGATCGCGGAGACAATTCTCGCTACAGGCGAGCGAATCGGTCCCGGAAGACGACGGGAAGGCGAGCGTCGCGTGGACGGGAATTCCGAGGGTGCTCCACTGATCGATCAATCGAGAGACATCGAGCAGATCACGTGATTGCGAACCGCGCGGCTTGTAACCGATGCTTATCTCCAGGCTGACTCCTCCCAATCCCACACCAGCCCGCAAGAGAGCATCGACAAACTGCAATGGCGAAAGCCGATGAGCGCCCCGGGCCTGATACTCAGCCCAGGTTTGCTCAACGCTGGGCAAGAACTCCCCCTCAGGTTCGGTTCGGTGGGCGACCTCAATCGTCCGGGCCACGAGAGTCAGCATTTGTTCTTCGTTCAGCCCAAGTGCTCCACCGGTGTTTCCCCGCCCTGAAATCTCCCAGACACGAATTCGTCCGACATATCGAGACATCGCCGTCTCGACATAATCGCAGACGAAACTCTGCAGGTTCATGAAGTCGCTTTTCCACTTCGACAGCCAGGACGGCAAACCGTGCAGCGAAAGGTCCAGGATCGGTCCGCCGCGCACGTGAAGCTTGGACGACTCGGCCCAGCGGACCTGGGCATCGGCCAGATCCCAGTTGTATTCGCCCTCATTAGCCTCAATGCATTTCCAGTCCATCGGAACGGTCGCTGTACTGAAGGCCCGCTGATAGGCGTCCGACAGCGTTCCGTCGGGAATCGACTGTCCAAGATTGCATCCCAGCGATGCCGGTAGCTGGCGAGTCCGTTTCTGACGAACGGCCAATCGCTGGCGAGCATATTCTCGCGCGACCTGATCGGCCGCCTGAAATGCCAATACCAAGGCATCGGTCGCCATCTGGTTTGACTCGGCCTGCTGTTCCTGCGACGCGGCCGCCTTCGCGAACGACTGCAACGCCCGTCGCGCAGTGGACTTCACAGCCGTGGGCATCTGCATTCCGGCCAGTTCCCAGGTGCTGATCTGGTCATTCAGTTGACCAATCTTGCCTCGGGCCAACTCAACCGGCAGAAAGTAGGGTTCGTCCCGTTCGCGCAGCGACGACGTCGAGACCATGGGATGTCCGAAGCCCGGCACAGGCCACGCGACGTGCAGCTTGCCACTTTCCGACGTCGGCCGCCGGACGGTCATCGCCGACGCGTCGACTTCGATCCGCGTGGGAAACACCCGACCGTCAATACCGCTCATGTAGGCCCGATGCAGTTCGGTCCAACGCGAGAGCATTTCTGGTGGGTGTACAATGAAGCGAATGACGCCCATGCCGATCGGCCGTTGATTTCTTCAAGATTAGCGGGAACACTCCAGCAGGGGATCCCGCGACAAGCCAAGCGAATTCGACAACAGGATCGCTGCAACCGCTTAAAACGAACTGCAGGAGGCATCAAAGTGAATTGAGTGTAGTCGGCCACTTCCGGACGTTCAAGACGGTGGACGTTCAAGACGGTCGGGTCGTCCGGTCGATCAAATGCCCGCTACCACCACCGATGCCCTACAGGCCGTCAGCCATGCATACGGGCCGACTGTGGTGTAAGATCACGGACCGGTGACCGCGGCGAATTTCCAACTCGTAGAATCGGGTCTTTCGATGGCAAACTGTGTTTTTCTGGAAAGTGACCTCCCCGGCATGCTGGTTCGTCGCGGTAAGGTCCGCGATATATACGACTTCGGCGACCGACTGCTCTTTATCGCCACCGACCGGATCAGCGCCTTTGACTGGGTCCTTCCGTCAGGAATTCCTGACAAGGGGAGGGTTCTCACTCAAATGAGCAAGTTCTGGTTCGACGCACTCGACACACCCAACCATCTGATCAGCATGGAGCCGACGGACGTGGCACTCCCCCAGGGTGTCGATCCAGAGCCGCTCGTCGGCCGAAGTATGGTCGTCCGTAAGACTGAGGTCGTGCCGATCGAATGTGTCGTCCGCGGGTATCTGGCCGGTTCCGGCTGGAAGGAATATCGCCAGAACGGGAAAGTCTGCGGCATCCCACTGCCAACTGGACTGACCGAAAGCGGCCGACTTCCGGAGCCGATCTTCACTCCGGCCACAAAAGCCGAGTCCGGCCACGACATCAACATTTCCTTCGAGGAAATGACCGACCGAATCGGCGGAGAACTCGCGAGCCGCCTGAAAGCGGTGAGCCTCGGAATTTACCAGAAGGCAGCTGACTTCGCCCGCACCAAAGGAATTATCATTGCCGACACCAAGTTTGAGTTCGGCCTCATCGACGGCCAGCTGCTACTGATCGATGAGGTGCTCACCCCCGACAGTTCGCGATTCTGGCCCGCAGACGACTACAAACCGGGACGCAGCCAGGCATCGTTCGACAAACAGTTCGTCCGGGACTGGCTGGAACAGACGGACTGGGACAAGAACAGTCCGCCCCCCGAACTTCCCGCTGAGATCGTCAGCAGAACACGTGAGAAGTACATCGAGGCGTACGAACAACTGACGGCACAGGTCTTCGCCTGGAAAGACTAGATCGCGCGGCGCAGAAGTGTGGCGAGTTCTGGCGGCGTGACCAGTCTGCGTTGCAGGCCATTGAATGCCCAAACTCTCAACTTCTGCACATTTGTACGCAATGCGCACAAGCCAGTAACTCGCTCAACCTTCCTCTGCCCGGCGGACCGCGTTACCGCTCGGGCGAGACTTGTTCGACTGCGACAACCTGACCGGCAGCTGCCGTTCGGTTGCGGACCAGAAAGACAGCCAGCTGCGACGTCCCAGGATCGCCATAGATCCAGATCTCCGTCACATCGGCCGCAGAAGCGACACGAGCGACTGCTGTCGGCTGCCCCAACGCAGCCTGGAGTTGGGACGGACTCATCCCTCGTTCGACGCGCCCTTGCCTGACGGCGAGCTCTTTCGCGTCCTGAGGCGTCGTGCCAGGCTCTCCCGCGCCAATCCAGGCTCCGTTCTGAAGTGTCAGTCCCAGTTTCTGCAATCGTTCGACAATCCGCTCCGAAGTGGGGCTGATCTTGTATGCTTCCAGCAACAGCTTTTGGGCGGCATCGGTGTCGTTGACCATCGCAACATACTCGTCAGCCAGTTGCAGCCGGCCTTCGGCGTCCTTCGGACCAAGCCGCTTAGCGCGAGCCGTCAGCCACACCTGAGACGCTTTGATGCGGGCCTCCGTGCGGTTTCGTTCCTCCAAACGAACCGCCAGTTGCCCCAGCTCGGCCCGCGTCATCGTACCGACCCGCTGAAGATCACGCGTCAACTGTCGTTCTCGCAGCTGCTCGGCCTCGGGCTTGCGTTCCACGGCCAGCCTCTCCCACTCGGCCGCCACAGCGAATCCGTCCAACCCGGGCAACTTGGCAGCCTGTTCGAATCGTGCGTCGACCACTTCCAGGTAGAACAGCCGATGGAGCAGCGTCCGTTCGTCGGCAGTCGCTTTCCCATACGTGGCGTCCGGCTCGCGGGTGTAGTCTGTCTGGAGACGCTTCGGAGTCTCTTGCAACGGCTGTTCGCTGCCGGGCAACCACTTCAAGATTTCCGCTCTTACTCCTTCGAAGTTGGGGCCGGGCTGCTTCAACTCGGCCGCCCAGCGGGTTCGCAGCGCTTCGTGCCGATAATTCTGCACGATGTTCTCGTTGAGTTTCAATTCCGCCGCTCGCGCGGCCAATTGCATCCGGCCAGCGTCGTCGCCTGCGGACAAGTTATCGTGGCGAATACTCATGGCTCGTTCGTACGCGGACTGCGCATGCAGTTCGAGCCCCTTGTCGTCATAGAATGCAGCCCGATTGCGAGCCCAATCGGCCAACTGCTCCCAGCGCTGTGGATCGTCACGCGGTAGGGCATCTCGTTCCGTCAGAAATCGGACCGAGTCGCTGGGGAGCTGACGCAATCGTTCGACCGCAAACACCAGTCGATCGACTTTTTTCTCCAGCCGCCCGGTCGCTTCCACCACGCGACTCTCGCTGCGCAACTTGGGAAAGTCGTTCTCGGATGTAAACGTCAGTTCGCAGTGTTCGAACCGAAGTTGATTTCCACCGATCGAGGAATACCTCCCCTCAACCGTTAACCGTTGGCCAATCAGCTGGGGCCAATCGGCTCGCTTCTGCAGAAACTCTTCCACCGAATCGCCAGCCGATGCGAGCCGCGTCACCGCACAGCACACGATCACCGCAACCATGGCGGCCGCACCGTTGCGGATAGGGAATGACAGCAAGAAACGCCTGAGAGAATTATTCATCGGTCGGCTCCGTTTCCACAACGAGCCCCAACCCGCGTTTCTGGCGGTCCAGGATCTGCTTGACTCGGTCGACTCCGGCAGGTTCCTCGGGCAACAATCCCAACGCTTCGTATGTTGTGAAGTCGGCCCACAAGTAGGCCGAGTCGGGTTCGAACGCCAAACGCCACGAGCGGGACGCGGTTTCGTCCTCGACCGGGCGGCATTCGGCAATCTGTACGGCCAGAATCATGGGGATCCACGCCTCCTCACTGCTCATGCCCTTCACCGCAGCCAGCGGCGCCTCCACCCGAACCGGTTCGCCAAAGATACTCAACGGGAGGAGTATTTCCCGCTGAAGTTCGCCGCCTGGTGACCGACTGCTGCGGACCAGCGATTCAACGATGAACCATCGGCCGCGAAACTCGCTGGCCAATTTCCGCTCCCACTGCGATGGACCGTCGGAGCCGACTGTCTGACGAGCCAAGCTCAGCATGTCAAACAGCGATTCGCTGGAGAGATGATTGGCGGTATCGGCCTCGCGAAGCAACTGCCGGACCTGTTCTGCCTCCGTGTCACGCCTTCCCAGCCGATTCAATGCGTCGACTGCCGATTCGAGCTGCACTTGAGCGTCGCCGAACCGCGCTTCCGCTATGGCCGCCTGCCCGTCCTTCAGATGTTCTCGGAACGAAAACTTCGCCGATTCGATCTGCTGCTGCCGAAAGACTGTGTAGCCGGTCATCGCCACGACCGCGATGATTGACAGAACGACAATCTTCAGCGGTGTGAAGAACTCCCTCTGCTGGCGAATGACCAATCGGATCCGCCGACCGGACGCCTCCTTCACCTTTCGGAGTCGCGACCCCGTATTCTGCTTTAACCGGGATGCCGCCGCCTTGACCGACCACTTCCGTCGTTCGCGTGGGGGTATCGTTGGATCGGCGATCGAATCTGCCTGCTTGTTAGTCGACTTCTTGCGAGGAGGTACCGACGGTGACTTGACGGGTGGATACGGATCGAGCGGCAGGACCCAGAATCCTTCACCGCACCGTCGACAGGCAGTTCTCTGCGAAGTCTCTCGGCGGATCCCGACGACGGGCTCACCACAGAGACAGGTCCGCTCGAACGGAACTGGCTGTGGGGCTGGTGTACGGCGAAGTGCGCGTGCCTTTTGCGTCAGCCAATGAGCCATCGAACCAGTTCTGGGTTACAAGAGAGAAGAACTACAGCGGCAGACACTTCCATTGAAGCATCTGTTCTGCAGGCGATTGGTCTTTCGATTCGCCGGTTAACCGTACGAAGCGTCTCGGCCGAGGCAACGGGCCACAGCTCCATTATTTGGGCCTTCCGACGGTCGGTCAACTTTCGGCGAGGGTGACGCCGCGTTGCAGACGGGTTGTCGGAGTCCAATGCTCCCTGCCGGACAGCCACCAAAGACGACACATTCGCACAAACCGGTATGCCGTGCCGAATCCGAATTGCCGACCGATGTCGACCGTCAGCAATGCCGTAATCGGCGGCCCGCCGATGATGGAACTGAAGAGTAGGGGTATCCGCCGTAAGCATACCGCAGAAGGTACGTATCCTGTTTGACCGTCTGCCGTTTGCAAGCTACATCAATTGGGCAACTTTATGTTCCGGGTTCTCCGGATTGCCTCGTCCGTCGCGGCGTTAGAGTCACGCGGCGGGTTACTCAGGTCTGCCTGACGCTGGTTCGACGGAGTCGAATCACGCTGGTAAACAGTTCGATGGATCGTGGTTGAGAACATCTTCGATCCCCTCATCGAGGAAATTGTCATGTCCACAGTGACCTCTGTCACGGGACGCGCATCGGTAGCCATTCATCCGGCAGATACGACCGTCTTGACCCTTGTTTCGACGCAAAGTCAGCTTGGTCTGCGTCCCGTCGTCCTGCATCCAGGCCGCTATACGATCGGTTCGAGTCCGCAATGCCAGATTCGTGTGACCGCTGCCGGCGTTCACCCACTGCACTGCATGATCGTCGCCACTGCGCGGCAACTGCTTCTGAAGGCCTGGGATCATCGGACGTGGGTCAACAATGGTCCGGCGACCGAACGCCGATTGAAGGCCGGCGACCGTCTCCTGGTCGGGCCGATCGAGTTCATGCTCCGCGAATCGACTCTCGAAGAGCAACTCTCGGCGTTTGCCGCTGCAAATACCGGAAGTTCACAACAACTGCTCTCCCAACCGGCTCACGCCGTCACACGGGACAATTCCCCGCGTTCGGCAACGGCGGTGCAATCCTCACAGACCAGAGCACCGTCAACAGAACACCCGCCGAGCGCGCCGTGGCCCACGACATCTCATCCTGCCGACGAGGTCAAAAAGAACTCCGTCGTGACGGCATTGGAAGATGCCATCCGCGACAATCGAGCGTATTCAGAGCGGCCAGGACTGCCGACTGAGCCGGCCCCTCAGCCGACTGGCTCCCGTGTTCCTCTCCGGCCACCACTGGCCGAGAAATCTCGCTCGACGCCGCATTCGGCTTCCCTCCGCTCCCGGTCGGCAACATCCGCCGCTGATGAGGCATCGGAATGGTCCGAGCGAAACGACCAACTCCGCCGTCGTGAGAGTGAACTGGCGACAGAAGAGACTGCGCTTCGTCACGAGTCCCGGAAGATGGCGATTCGGACGAAGGAATTCCAGGCCGAGCAGGATTCGTTTCGAATTCTCTCGGCCGAACGGCTTTTGGAACTCAAACGCAAGGAACGTGACCTGCAGTCGCAGTCCGAGGCGATTCGAGCCGCCCGACTTCAGGTCGCAGCCGATCGGCAGGCAGCTGTCGACGCAACAGAACAAGATCGCCTGGAAGCGGCGGCGACGCTGCAACGTGCACACGACCATCTGCGGATCGTCGAGTCGGCCCGCGCGCAACTCGCCGCAGAACGAGCCAACATCGAACAGTGGGCCGTCGAACAATACAAGCAGTGGGACAATGTCCGACAGGACCGGGCTGCACTCGCCAGACGGCAGGCCGATTTCGAGCGGCGTCAGCTGGAATTCCAACAGGCGAAAGCCGAACTGGTCAAAGTTCGGCGCACCGTCACCGACGCACAGGCCGAGTTGGAACAGTCTCGACAGCGGACGCAAGACGAGCGGGCAGAACTCGAATCGCAAAAGCAGGACTTCCAGAACAAAGTCACCGCAACACAACAGCTGCAGAGCACACTGGATTCCCGATCGCAACAGATCGAATCCAGTCAAGCGGCCTTAGCACAGCAGCAACAGAAGATCGAATCCGATCGCCGTACAGTCGAGTCCGAGAAGGAACGTCTGGGTGCACTCGCCCGTCAGCTGGACACGCAGGCCGAAACACTGCGATCTCGTGAACAAGAACTCGCATCGCGAACGGACACCCTCTGCCGCTTGACGCGTGAGCTGCATCGCGCCCGCCAACAGCAGGCAACATACACCGACGAACTGGCCAGCCGTGCCACTCAACTGGCCGAAATTGCCCGAAAACACGTCGCAGAACAGAAGAGCTTGACAGAACGGAACGCCAAACTGTCGGCCCAAGAAGTAGAACTGGCTCAAGAGCGTGAATCTCTTGCGGATCAAGCACTCGAATTAGACGATCGCACGCGAGCCCTGGAGGTTCGCAATCAGGAATTACAGACTTGGGACCGAAAGTTGACAGGACGTGCCTCCTCACTGGAACGCCGTGAGAACACGACTTCAAGTCGCGAGCAGACCATCGAGGCCACGCTAAGCACGTGGGCTCGACGCGAAGCGGACTTGGAGCGGGATCGCGAAGGTCTTTCTCTACAGCAATCCGCGTTCGAAGTCACTCGGCGTGAGATCGTCGAACGTCTCCACGTCAATGATGCCTGGGAACAAGAACTTTCCCAACGAGCCGAGTTTCTTGCAAATCATGCGCGACGGCAGCGGGACGCCCGGGAAGCGGACCGCGCCTGGCACGCCGAACTCGCCGGCCGAGCCTTGGTTGTCGGCCGCTTAACGGCAACCTTGCGCGACTCTTACCGCGAGATCGCTGCTCGCGAAGACGAGTTGGCCGCCCGCACAACCGAGTTGGCAAACGCGGTCAAAGCGTTCCGTCAGAACTGTTCGGAACTCTCCCAACAGAGAGAGCAGTTTGTCAACGAGAAAGCAGAGTGGGCCAAAAGCAAATCGCGGACGATCACCGAGCAGCAGGCCACGATTGAAGGGCTGCAGTCGGAAGTGGAATCGCTGCAGACATCGCTGACTGAGAAGCAGGCGAGCCGGCAGTCACTCGAAGTAGAACTTGCTTCCGAATGGCAACGGATCGAGGAGACGTCGCGCAATCTGGCAAAGCAGCGAGAGGAACTCGACACTCGCTCGGACGCGGTCGAATCGCTCAGGACATCTCTCAAGGCAGACCGCGAGGCACTTCAAGCCGAACAACGGTCGCTGGAACAACGTCAGATCGACCTGACCCACGAACGCGAATCACTGGCAACTGAGCGCCGACAGTTGGACCACGCACAGACAACCCTGAAACGCGACCGGATGCAATTGGAAGTCGAACAAAAGCGACTGAAGTCCGAGCATTCGCAACTGACAGAGGAACGGAGACAACTCACTGCCGACCGGACCGCCTGGGCGGATGAAA
>CALJUK010000583.1 GCA_937975745.1 uncultured Planctomycetaceae bacterium
GTTTGATTTCGTTGAGGATCCGCTTGGCTGTCGGTTCGGTATCATTCAGTGTGTTTCGATTCCCCAGTCGAACTCCCTGGTTGATCGCGGCCAGGTACTCCGCCAGATTCCGATTCAGCTTAAGAAGTCCCTGGCGCTGTTCCGGGCTGAAACGGTGGTTGTCGCGGCGGAGCTTGCGATCGAACTTGTCGAGATTCACCAGGTAATCACTGACCGATTCGTACTCGTCCGTCATCCGCAATTGCAGCCGAGCTTCCTCAGCCACCGCATGGGAGACATTCCCCGAGACGAGGTACGTCACGAACGCGGAGACTTCATCTTGGATCGAATCGAGAATCTGCTCGCGATTCTTCAGTTTGTCGGCCAAGGCCTTGTCGGGGCGGTCCTGCTGCATCAACTGGGCCAGCCAGTCAACCATCTCAGTACAACAGGCGCCCATCTTCTCGATCTCTTTGCGAGACTGCTCGATCGCGAGGGTCGGTGTTTCGAGCAGACGAATATCGAGGTCGGTCAGGCGGGGCTTCTCTTTGAATTCGCGCGACGGGACCATGGCGTTTAACAGCCGCACAAACAGCGGCAGGAACGGCAGAAACAGCAGTGTGTTGGCCACGTTGAAGATGCTGTGCGTGGCGGCGATGGCGGCCGTCGTATGCGGGAACGTCTCGACGCCTTTGACGACGACCGCGGCAGTCACGTCCCCTTCGACAATGAACTGCACCAGTTCGATGTACCAGGGAAAGACCAGCGTGATCCAGAAAACGCCGATCAGATTGAACATCACATGAAAGTACGCTGCCCGTCTCGCGTTGGTCGTAGCCCCCAACGAGGCCAGAAGTGCCGTGATGGTCGTGCCAATGTTCTCCCCCATCACCAACGCCGCGGCACTCTCGTACGAAATAATCCCCTGAAAAGCCAGCGAGATCGTAATTCCCAGTGTCGCCGACGACGACTGTACAAGAGTTGTCATCAGACAGCCGACAAAGGCGCATTGCAGGACACCCGCGTAACTGTCCGCATGGAACCGCTGGAACCAGGCTTCAAATTCGGGCATCTCTTTGATGATGCCGCAGGCATCCTTCATCAACTCCAGACCGAAAAACACCATCCCCACGCCCATGATGGCCATGGCCCAGTATCGCCAGCGGTCCCCTCTTGAAAACAGATAGACGATGGCCGCCATGCCGAGCAGCGGCAAGCCGTACTTTCCAATTTTGAGGACCAGGATCCACCCCGTGATGGTGGTCCCGATGTTTGCCCCCATAATCACGCCGATTGCCTGACTGAGTTCCATCACACCGCTATTGACAAACCCGACGACCATCACGGTGGTGATAGAACTCGACTGCACAATGCACGTGACCGTCGTTCCGACAGCCGTGGCAAACAGCCGATTGTCGGTCACGCTCCCGATCAGCCGCCGCAGGCTGGTGCCCGCCACAGCCTGCATCCCTTCCGACATATGCTTCATGCCGAGTAGAAACAGGCCAAGGCCTCCGATGAGTTCGGAAACCAGAGTCACCAATGCGGAAAGTTCCACGAGTCGCTCCGAAAAACTGCCGTCGCATCAATATCAAAAAATATGTTAAGAAGCGTCGATTCTACGGGGAACTCGACATTGTTCAATGGAGTTTGAGGAGAAACAGATGAACTCACCGGGCTGGGAACCCGGCGACTGGGCGGTCTACCGCATGCAGAAGCACAGCACTGCGCCCGGACCAAGAGCCGAAGATGTCGTCCCATCGACCGGAGGCGACATGTACAGCTATCTCGTCGATAAGTACTGGATTGTGGAATCGCTGCCGGACGAAACTTCCATTTGCCTGCGCACCAGGAAGGGAAAGGTCCGGACCATCGACGTCAGCGATCCGCGGCTCCGCCACCCCACGTGGTGGGAACGATGGCTGCTGGCTGGCCGATTCCGCGCCGTTGAAGAGGGGCTCCACAAGGAATCTGGCCCCGGCAATGACGCCGCGGAGGGCAATCATCCCCCGGAAAACGCGCGCCACACGACCGAAACCTGAGAAGGCACAGCCGACTTCAACCCCGCTCCAATCTACGGCAGCAATCGTGGCCGGCGCATGAAAATAGCCGGCGGGATCGTGGCCACTTTGCATGGCGGATACCCGGCGGGCCTGCTCCACGGCCACGCCGGACTCCGCTTGTCGCAAGGCAAAAGCGATCTGCTCGTTGGTAAATCGAGACTTCTTCATGCTCATCATCTCCCCGAAACGATGGCCTGATTCTACCTCGATTTTCTCATTTTACGCGGACCAGTTTTTCGGTTGCAGGTCACCAGAATGGCAAGAACCGCTGTGTTTCTCGGGAAAAACGAAGAGCGGATGAAGGGATTCGAACCCTCGACATTCAGCTTGGGAAGCTGACGCTCTACCAACTGAGCTACATCCGCAGGTGAAAACGCATTCTAGCGTCCGACTGCGGGGTGAAGCAAGCGGCCCAGTTGGCTGATGACACTGTCTGTTGGCAATGCCCGCTTTTGACGATCGAGATCGATTGAAAGTTGGCCATTCAGCCAGTGAAGTTCCAGCGTCCCCTGCTCGGGCCAGTAGCTGTAGTGCACCAAGCGGTCGGACCGGTCACGGCGGATATCGTCCTGCAGTCCCAGAGTACTTCCCGTTTCGGTATCCAGAACCTCGATGACCAGTGACTGGTGCTCGTGGTAGTGCGGATTTCGTGCGCGGGCCAGCATGACCAGAATCGGCAGTTGCAGTTCCGAGAGCTGAACCACCGAACGTGGTTCCATCTGGCGGCTCCACTGCGGATGGCCGTCAATCCGCGAGGCGGCAATCAGTTCGCCGTCGATCGAGATCACCGGCAGCATCGTGTCGTTGACGAACGTGCTTTCGGCTGCGTCACCGAAGTCACGCGGGCGTTGCAAATTGATGAAATCATGCGTCCGGCTGCTAAAAACGCGGATGGCCTTGATTTCCCGCAGGTCGTCTGCTGCGATGTCCAGGGCAATGCGGTTACGGATCTGCCCGTCAAACGCGTTGACGAGAAGAACCTGAGAGTCTGCCGTCAAGATGGCGATCTCTTCGTCGGGGGTACTGGCCGTCACCACACGCTCTGTAGTCAGTACATCGAGCAGCAGCCGATTCTCCAATGGATCCCACAGGCGAGCCCGCGGACCGTCGTCTGCGTACGAGACGAAGAACAGATGCCGTCCGAATG
>CALJUK010000584.1 GCA_937975745.1 uncultured Planctomycetaceae bacterium
ACCACCCAGCACACCGACAACCAGATGCGGATCGTACGCAACCAGTTCTTCCATCGCCTGCGGACCGTGGTACACAATCTTCAGGAAGACAGGACGGCCTTTCGACGTCACACCGGCCAGAGTCCGCGCGATCAAATCGTTGATGAACTGTCCCAGCCACTCCGATTCAACAGCGTTCGGCTGGTTCGGATGGAAGACTTCCATGAAATAGCGGAAACCCTTCCGCTCGGCTTCTTCTCGGAACTCTTTGAAACGCTGCAGAACTTCCAGGTCGTTTTCCAATTGGTTATTGAACGTCAGCGAGTATAACCCCAGGTCAACTCCGCTCGAACGCTCTGTCGGCTGACAATCCAGGTGGCCACATTGGATGTGATCCAGATTGGCCGATCGAAACGGACGGGCCGGTTCGCTGAAAATGCGACCGCCACGTGGCACGTGGACGTCGGTTGTGTCGTTGGCTCGGGCAGCCGGCGTCATTTCTGTCCCGTCAAACAGCCGCTCCTGCAGGGCGATGACTTCACTGGTGCTCGCAGACATCAACATGATGTCGACAACACCCTGGCCGATCACCTCGCGAATTTGCTGACGGTAATCTGCCAGAGTCTTAAACCGAACTTCGCCGTCATGCCGCTCGGGAGACTTCCCCGGGGCCCCCATGCCGAACGCCATATCGGCATCCTTGGCGTCGGCAATGATGAATTCCTTCGATCCCGACGGATCGGCGTGAATTGAGCGTAGTTTCCGGTCCAGCGACTTTTCCATGAGTCTCTCGATCTTGACGACAAATGCGAATGTCTACTCGCAGTGGATTTGTGGACTACCCCAGGACCTTGTCGATCGTGCCGCGAAGCACCTTGCCCGAGTTTTGCAGGCCCATCATTTCCTTGGGCCAGAGCTCAACCTCGACATGGTCGACTACACCGCGGCGACCGACAACGGTCGGCACCGAAATGCAGACGTCACGCAAACCGTAGCAGCCGGCCTGCAGCGACGACACCGGCATGATGCGACGCGAATCGAGCGCGATGCTGTGGACAACATCGGCAATCGAGACACCGACGGCAAAGCCTGCGCCTCCCTTTTTCTTGATGACTTCGGCTCCGCTGCCACGTGTGCGACTTTCGACGTCGGCAATCAGCGAGGGTGTCACGCCGGGCCATTTTTCCAAGGGGAGACCGCCAACCTGTGCCGCCGACCAGATCGGCACCATGCTGTCACCGTGTTCGCCCAGAATGACCGCCGAGACCTGCGTTGCCGGGACCTGCAGCCGGGCAGCCAGCATGCTGCGCAATCGGGTGGTATCGAGAACTGTTCCCAGGCCAATCACCTGGTTGGCAGGCAGCCCCAGATCGTGCGTGGCCAGGTACGTCAAGACATCGACAGGGTTCGAGACCACGAACACGATCGCGTGCGGCGGGAACCCCTTCTGCTTGATGTCCGCCAGAATGCTCCGGAACAACGCGACGTTGCGATTGATCAGGTCGAGGCGACTTTCGTCCGGCTTCCGCCGCGATCCAGCCGTAATCACGATCACG
>CALJUK010000585.1 GCA_937975745.1 uncultured Planctomycetaceae bacterium
CGTATCAGTCGGCGTGGTTTCGGATCTCGTGAAACGGTCAGCAATCTTCAGAACAATCGGCGCAGCAGTGACGCCCAGCGCGTGCAGCTCGAATTGACGCAGGCGCTCAATCGTTCGACTGCGAATGCCCTGGGAGGTCATGCGGAAATCGAGGGCTTGATCTCTTCGTATGAACTCGCGTTCCGTATGCAGAGCGAAATGCCTGAGCTGCTTGATCTGGGTCGCGAGTCCGCGGCAACACTCCGGCTGTATGGTGTCAATGAACAGCAAGACGGACCGTCCAGCAGACGCGGGATGACCGGAGGCGGCTTCGGTCGCACTGACGGTGGGACCGACACTTTTGGACGTCAGTGTCTGTTGGCGCGGCGGTTGATTGAAGCCGGTGTCCGGTTTGTTGAAGTCACGATGAGGGGGTGGGATCACCACTTCAACCTGCCGGAGACGCTGCCGAACAGTTGCCGTTCCGTCGACAAGCCGATCGCCGGTTTGATCGAAGATCTCCACGAGCGCGGCCTGCTCGAAGACACGCTCGTCCTCTGGGGAGGCGAGTTCGGCCGATCTCCCTACGCACAGGGAGACGGTCGCGATCACAACAACAATGGCTTCTCCATGTGGATGGCGGGCGGCGGCGTCAAATCGGGCCACGCGCACGGCGCGACAGACGAATACGGGTACGAGGCCGTCGAGGGCCGCGTGCACATCCACGACTGGCACGCGACGATCCTGCACCTGCTTGGTCTCGACCATGAGCGACTGACCTATCGCTACGCCGGCCGCGATATGCGGCTCACGGACGTCAAAGGCACCGTGATCGAGAGCATCCTGAGTTGAGCGGTCTCGGGGGACGTGTTCGTGATCCTGAGTAACGGGGGTCGAGGAATGAGAAGGCGATTGACGCTTGAACTATCGCTCTCGGCGGCGATTCTGATGTGTCACGTCACACAGTGCATCAGACCTTTGCAGGCTGCCGATCCGGACACCGACGAAGTTCGCGAGAGACCCGCGCCTGCTGCAAAGGTGTTGTTCGAGGACACGATCGAGACCGGGTTCGTGATACTTGACGGAGAGCCACTTCCCGGCCCCTATCACATCGCGACAACGGACGATTCAGTCACTGTCAATGACCGGGTTGTGCGTCAGTTCGCCGACGATGAATTGGTCGCTCCACGGCGACCGTCGGACTCCGACCCTGGATTTGGCCGACAGCCTCCGCCGCGATTTGGTCCCTACCGCAGGTTCCAGCGACGTGGACCGTTCGCTGGTGGAGCTGGGCCGTTTGCCGGCCCGCGCGGGGTTGCCGCCTCTCTTTCCCAATACCTACGTCGAGATGCCGTCGTAACGGTGTGGCCAGATCACCCCCCGAAGTTCTTCGTTGCACTGCAGGAGAAAGCAGACCTGTTTAGTGCTTTGCTGAGCCAGGATGACACTTCGGAGGAAACCCGACTGTTCCTGGAGACTCAAGCGACCAACGAGCACAGGCAGTGGGAGAGATTGATCACCGAGTTCAGGGTGACAGAAGATTTCCGCGTACGGTCCGAGACCGTGATCGATGAGTTCACATCGATCACCGAGAGCAATCACGCGAAAGCGCGAGCGAATCAAAGGCTGCATTCGCTCGGCTACCCACTGACGGTGCTCGGCATGGTGTTAGGAGTCGTGGGACTTGGTCACCTCTTGAAGTCGTTTCCCAGATTCACGCAAAGTCGTGGACGCGAGGAGATGTCGCCTGAAATCGCGCGGTCGGTGTTCGTTTCCGTGGGACTGATCGCCGTGCTGTCACTGTTCGACCTGACCTGGACCATCCTCGCATCTCAGGCAGGACAGATGTCCGAACTGAATCCGATCGGCAGACGTTTGATCAGCGAGCCAGAGCAGTTGGTCATCTTCAAGGCTCTGGCCACGCTTCTGGGCCGTGGACTCTTCTTTGCCTTGCGACGGCATTGGAGCGCTCAACAGGCGTGCTGGTGGATGTGCCTGACATGCGTGGTCCTGACCTTCCGCTGGGTCATGTTCAATTCGATGTTTGTGGCCTAGTCTGACGGCGCGAAACAGATCAGACGCCGAGCGGCACCTTAATCGCGCTGGCGTCAGGGCCCGTTACCACCGCACAAATCATTACCGATCCTGTCAACGTAAGAACGAAGCAACGAATGGTCCCCCGCATCACGTTTCGCACTTCTCCCGCCATGCGTCGCGGAGTTGTCACCGCACGCTTCTTGGACTCTCTGCACAAATCGAGCTTCACAATTTCTGTTCGGTTGACTCTTGCGGCGATGCTGAGCCTAGGAGGGGCGGCACATGCCGCAGAGCCGCGGAACGGCGAGGGGGCGGTCAACCTGGTCGACATCCGCCAGATTCATCTGGAGATCTCAGCGACCGAATACCGTGCAATGCAGCCGCCCGCGCCGACATTCGGAGTGCCCGGTGGCGCGCCTGCCCCACAGCGTGGAGACAATGAACGGGAGACCGAACGCAACTTCTTCGGAACCGAGTTCCCCTGGGTGGAAGCCGCGCTCTCCATCGATGGTGAAATAATGCCGGGCGCTCATGTCCGCTACGACGGCGGCATCACGTACATGGTGTCCGCCCGCCGACTGAAACGCCCGTTGGCTCTGCGAATGGGAAACGCTGACGCGCAATCGCACAACGCTCGCACGACGATTCAATTGCATTCAATGCCGCTCGATCAGTCGCAGGCGCGTGAGGCTGTGGCGTTTTCCGTGTTTGAGGCAGCCGGTGTCCCAGTGCCCCGCGCCGAGTTTGCCGAACTCATGCTGACCGTTCCGGATCAATTCGACCGCGAGTACCTGGGACTCTACACGCTGGTCCAGCGAGTGAACCGGGAGTTCCTCGCACATCACTTCGGGAACGGAGAAGGGTTGCTGATGGAGCCGTTCGGCATGCCGGGCATCCAGTTTCTCGGCGACGACTGGAGCGCCTATGTGGGTCGCTACCGACCAACCCGGGAAGCAACAGATGATGAGGCGAAACGCGTCATCGACTTCGCACGTCTTATCAACGATGGAACAGACGACGAATTCGAGAAGCGCATCGAGTCCTTCGTGGACGTGGACGTGTTTCTCCGATTCATGGCGGCCAACGCGCTGACCTCGAATCTCGAAAGCTTCTTCGCTCTGGGTCACAACTACTACCTGTACCTTGAGCCCGAATCGGGACTCTTCCACTTCATCCCCGTTTCGCTCGAGTTCTCGTTTGCGAATTTTCTGCTCATGGGGACGCCGGACCAG
>CALJUK010000586.1 GCA_937975745.1 uncultured Planctomycetaceae bacterium
CAGGTTATCGCCAGTCCGCGAGCCGTCAATTGGCAAACTCGCGGAGGACCGGCCCGTGCAGGATTGGAAAATCCGCAACGTGGAACGCTCCACCATTCTGAAAGTCGACTGCGAACTGGCAGTCGCACCCGCGTTACGAGAGTGCTCCTGCCTGCAAGAAAATACGGGCCGCCGACGCAGCGTCGCGAACCGAAACCGCGCGTCAGCGACCCGATTGCGTGAAGACCGCAGTGCTTTCAATTCTGCATATCCCTCAGCAGACCAAGCTGCGGTGGGAATTGGCAACAGCAATCACGGGGCGAAAGGGCAGCTCTTCGGCTTCCTCCCCCTTCACACGGGATTCGCTCGCTTCTTCCGTTTCAAACTCGCACAGTTCACCCCGTAAAACACGCACATGCGCCGGTGCGTCGATACCAATCTTCACGCTGCCCCGACCGGTGCGGATGACCTTGATGACAACATCGTTCCCGACCTTGATCAGTTCCGACTGCTTCCGTGTGATGACAAGCATTTCATTTCCTCCTGAACATTCGCGACAGAGGCTGCCGCGGGTTGAACCGCCATGTTAGATAGATTCCATTCGTTGCCGGCCCAAAGTTGTCGAATCAGATCGAAAGGATTCCATCTCCGACCTGAATTCTTCTGCTGGCCGACGTGACCGCCAATCTGTCTGCTCCAAACCGAAGCGTCATTGACTGACGATGACAGGATGAAAAGCGAAGGGCGTGCCAATTGGCATCCCGCCGAATCAATCTTCGGGGAATTTATCACAAGCCTTATAACAACAATGACTTAGCACACGACAAATTGACCGGCTGAATCTGCCGATGCCCCTGAGAGACCTGAGAGACATTCAATTTTGTGGAATTCCTACAAACGAGCCACGGGACGACAGGAATTGTTCAAGACAGATGGAATCCCCCCTGGCCGCAATTGCGGCCTGACCAAGTCCGCTGGGCCTGCTCGCGAGGCTTGCAAACCTCCCCCCGGTGGGTATACTCTTCGATTCGTCGTAAATCCCCGGAACGGGGCTTCTTCGGAAAGTACGCCTCGCGCGAACGCCACCCGCTCCGCTCGATAAGCGGCCACCGAGGTCAATCACTCCAGGTCCACACGACCAGGGCCTGATATAAACTGAAGTTGAGACGTCAAGAATCGAGGCAGAGACCATGGGTCAGCAGTGCGATGTCTGTGCAAAGAAGCCCGTCAAAGGGAACAAGCTTTCCCAGCGTGGTAAGGCGAAGTACCTGGGTGGCAACGGCCGCAAGACAACCGGCATCACCCGCCGCGTGTTCCGCCCCAATCTGCAGAAGATTCGGGTCCAGGAAGATGGCGAAGTGGTGACACGGCGTGTCTGCGTAAAATGCATCCGGGACGGTCGTGTGCAAAAGGCCGTTGTCCGCAGTCCGTTCACGATTCCGACGGAGTAGCGACGGGCCCTGTCGCCACAGCGTTCACGAAATCACACCGAGAGGCCCATGGTTGCAAGACCGTGGGCCTTCGCTATTGTGGGTGGCGCAGGCTGCGTCACGTCGCGAATGCGACCCTATTATTCTGCGGAGCACCCACGATGACTGTCGAACTGTCGCGTGCTGATCTCGTGCGGGTGGCCTCGCTGGCACGACTCAAGCTGACAGACGCCGAACTGGATTCCCTGACCGACCAGTTGCGCAAGCTGTTGAACTATGTCGAAATGCTGAACGAAGTCGACATCGAGAATGTCGATCCCATGCCGCACGCTGCCGACATGGTGAATGTCTTACGCGAAGACGTCGTCGCAGAATCGCTGCCACGCAAAGCCGCGCTGGCCAATGCCCCCAAAACGGACGGCCAGTTCTTTCTCGTTCCCAAAATTCTGGAAGAGAACTGAAAGCCGGCCTCCCACCGGCAGAGCCACACCGGCCTGGCCGTATTTCGCCGCGTGAAACGCGACCACCGTTTTCATGCACATCATCCTTGTAGGGAAAGTCCCGCGGCGGACATCGCCGGCGGGCAGGAGAGCCTCGGAGAGATGACCACTCGATTCGCCAGTGTCGACGAGTTGCTCCGTCAATTGGACGAGGGAACACTCACCAGTACCGAACTGACTGAGTCCTGCCTGTCCCTGATCCGCGACCACGACTCCCAGACGAACGCTTTCCTAAGGTCCGATGCCGACGCCGCGTTGCAGCAGGCGGCCGCCGTCGATGCCGATCGGAAGGCGGGTCGGCCGGTCGGTCCACTTGCCGGCATCCCTGTCGCGCTCAAGGATGTTCTCTGCACAAAAGGAACTCCGACGACCTGCGGCAGCCGAATGCTGGAAAACTTTGTCCCTCCGTATGACGCCACCGTTGTTCGCCGGCTACGGGACGCGGGCTGCGTCTTTGTGGGGAAGACCAATATGGACGAGTTCGCCATGGGGTCTTCGAATGAAAACTCAGCCTTCGGTCCGGTTCGTAATCCGTGGAATCTGCAGTGTTCTCCGGGGGGGTCCAGTGGTGGATCGGCCGTCGCGGTGGCAGCCGGGTACAGTCCGTTGGCCGTCGGGAGTGATACCGGGGGAAGCATCCGCCAGCCGGCCTCGTTCTGCGGTGTGGTCGGCATGAAACCGACTTACGGGCGAGTTTCACGCTACGGTCTGGTCGCCTACGCGAGTTCGCTCGATCAGATCGGTCCGTTCGCCGGCGACGTGCGTGGAGCTGCCAGATTGCTCCAGGCGATGGCCGGTCACGATCCAGCCGATTCGACGAGCGTGGATCAGCCTGTCCCCGACTTTCTCGCGGAGATCGACCAGCCGTTTTCATCCCTGACGATCGGCAGCGTCCCAGAGTACTACATCGAAGGACTCGACGACGACGTGCGTGAAGCAACGGAGAAGGCCATCGACGTCTTCCGATCGCTGGGGGCCACGGTCCGTGACGTCTCGCTCCCGCATGCCCGATACGCTGTCGCCACGTATTATGTGATCGGGCCGGCCGAAGCGTCGAGCAACCTGGCGCGGTATGACGGCATTCACTACGGTCACCGCGCTGATGACTTCGAGAACATGATCGACCTGTATGCCGCCAGCCGCGGCGAGGCGTTCGGGGCGGAAGTCAAACGCCGGATCATGATCGGGACATATACCCTATCCGCAGGATACTACGACGCCTATTACTTGAAAGCGTTAAAGGTCCGGCGACTGATTCGCCAGGATTTCGACGCCGCGTTTGGCGAAGTCGATCTCATTGTGGGACCGGTGGTTCCCACCCCAGCCTTTGGCATCGGAGAACTGATCAACGACCCGCTGGCCATGTATCTGTCCGACTATTACACCATCCCCCTGAACCTCGCCGGTCTGCCGGGAATCTCCATTCCGGCGGGTCAGGCTGCTTCCGGTCTGCCAATCGGACTGCAGTTGATCGGGCCGGCGTTTGAAGAGGCTCGCCTGTTGCGAGCCGCCAGAATGTTCGAAACCGCGACCGACTGGCATTCACTTCGGCCCGCATTCGCCCAGTAGAAATTACGCGGTAGAAATTACGCAGCGGCGTTCGCGCAGCAGCGAGCACCCAGTAGCAATGACGCAGTAGCATTCACCCCGAACACGTTGCCGCCAAGCTCTGCCTTCTCGGGCCGACGTTCGCAACAGTGGCAGACACGGGACAACACCGGCTCGGAACTACACCATGGAATACACGGTCATTATCGGACTGGAAGTCCATGTCCAATTACTGACAAAGTCGAAGCTGTTCTGCGGCTGCGCGAATCTGTTCAATCCGGACCACCCCAATGTGCAAACGTGTCCGGTCTGTCTCGGGCTGCCCGGCGCACTTCCCGTCATGAACCGACATGCGGTCGAGTTGTCCGTCAAGACAGGATTGGCACTCAACTGCGACATCTCCAGTTTCAGCAAGTGGGAACGCAAGCAGTATTATTATCCCGACCTGCCGAAGGCGTATCAGATCAGCCAGTTCGATCTCCCGTTGAACCATGACGGCTGGGTCGACATCGACACCGATCCCGAATCTGGCG
>CALJUK010000587.1 GCA_937975745.1 uncultured Planctomycetaceae bacterium
CATCGTCTGACATTGATTGATGTGCCACGTACGCGTCCAGCAGGAGTCCGATACCGAATTCTGACAGGTTGGGATCCGTGATCCGTCGTTCGGCGCGATGGACGTCGGCTGGAGTACATCGCGGTATGTGTGACTCGTTCAGGCACGTGAGAAGACTGCTCGATAATTCAAGTACGAGATCGTCATCGGCAAGATTTGCGACCGTCGCCCACGCTTCACGTTGTCGGCTGTGCGACTCAAGCAGCTTCGTGATCAGATCCGCTTCATGCTGCCACCCAAGGCGACGTCCCACCTGTTCCAGCAATTGCAGGCGGACTACATAAGGCGGGTGGCGAGAATCGATCTCGAAGAGCTCCACGTTCGGAGACGATACGTAGTCAAGAAATGCCGCCAAGTACGCAGGTCCTGTTGTCCATGTCGCGAACAAGTCGCATGCCAGCTCCAGCGCCCAGTGATTCCGGTCAGCGTGTGGGCCCCAGTACGTCGCCATCAAATCAGAGAGTTCTCTGGCTTTGCGCTGTGCGTCACCGTGCAGCGATATCGACCGTGCCCGTCGCCGCGTCACGGCCGAGGCACAAACGTCGGCCGTAGCACCAAGGAAAACTTCGGTGTGCGCCTTGAACGCTGAATGCGCGAGTTCGTGAAGTAGCCATGGATACTCCAGCAGGTGGACTTCGGACCTGAATGCCTCGCCAGGAAACCTGATGACGTCGACACATGCATTCCTGGTCATTGATGGATGACCGAGCGGAACACGCTGGTAGGACCAGGGCTGCTCGTACGCAGGGTAGATCATAGCCGGTACAGCGAGTCCCGAGTCCGTCCACCCCGCTCCAACTTCGTGAATGAGGCAGTAGTCGAAGAGGAATCGATCGGACGCAACGTCCTGTTCGGACGGGAGTCTTTTCAACGACCACAGACAGACTTCGGCCACTTGCTGCAGTTGCTTCTCATCTATTCCCGGAAACGCGAGGACACTCCGCATTTCCGAAACGATCGGTTGAAACGGAGGGTGAACCTCCAACCGCGCGAGAGTAGCGTCCAGTCGCTCACGAAAGTCAAATTGTCGACGGCGTTGGCGCACTGAGTGTCCTCGATATTGAGCTGAGATCATGGTTGTAAGAGGAGTGGCAAAGTCTGTGCACCATCTTAATATGGACGTGGTCAAACGATAATTGCTGATGGCTAAACGAAAGCCGGGACGGGGCCGCCCGGAGGCGGCCCCGTGGTTCGGCGTCAGCGGCGGAAGTGGCGGTGGCGACGGCGGCCCCGGGATAAGCCGACGTTGTAGCCTTTGCGACTGCCGATGCGTTTACCGTTGCTGTATGCCCAACAGGCAAAGCCGAGCAGCAACAGCGTTCCCAGGAACGAGTCCATGCGGTCCCCCTTTTTCCAGAACGGGTGAAAGGTCCAGACCGTCACGGGTTTAATTGTCAGGCAACCGTCAGTTCGCTGGCGAGCAGGTTGAACGAGACGTCGGCGTCAATCGGCTGGCCGCGCAGCCAGCGCGAGAATTGATGCAGCATCAGGCCGGCTGCGATGCTCGCGGAGTAGATTGTGCTGCGAGCCGTGCAGCGGCCGGTTTGAGCGTCCGCCTGGCGGAACAGAGTCGTCGGATAGTGCGGTCGTCCCTGATGATCGGCGACAGTGAGAACACGGATCGTCTCAGCCAGCATCCGTCCGTCACTCCAGAACCGGCATCCGTGCTGGACCGATCGCCAGATGGCAGAGCGTGCCGAAATGGAATCGACGCAGCAGAAGACGACGTCACTCACAGCGTGCCGCGGGCGATAGCGGTCATCCGTGACTTCAATCGTGATCGACGGATCGAGTTTCCCCACAGCTTGCGCCGTTGCCGTAATTTTCGACTCACCGACATCACCAGCCGAGTATCCCTGCGTTGTGATGTTGGAAGCATCGACCACGTCGAAATCCATCAGGTAAAGCGACCGGACTCCCATTGCTCCGAGCTGCAGAGCCACCTGACGACCGATGGCTCCAACGCCGATCACCGTAGCCGTCAAGTCCGCAAGCCGGTCCATCGGCACGAGATCCTGCTGACGGATCAGGCGATCGAGGCTGCCATCGGCGTTCGGCATTCAGGGTCCTCCCAGTCGAGAAAAAGCGGGTCGGTGTCACACCGGTCGAACCAGTTTTCGTCGTCGTTTGGATCCAGTTCGTTGGCGTATTCACCGAATGGTTCGTCACCACCTGAGGCAAACGGATCGCGTTCGAAATCGCTGTGAGCGGCGTTAGCATGTTGCGGAGTCGAGTCCTGCCACGTCACCTTCCGTACGTTCGCATCGAACTCACGTTTCCAGTCGAAACTGTTCGAAGCTTCGAATGGTTGTGAGTAATCGACTTCAACGTCCATCCGTTGTGAAGTTCGCGGGCCGACGTTGAAACGCACACGCGCGTAAGTGTCGCCGCCTTGCGCGAGAATGAACATGACGGCCCAGTCCACACTGCCGAAGCAGCGGTCGAAGGTCTCTTCATCAGTGGGACTTGGATTTGCACTGTTTCCAGGGTGAGTGTGTACCCAGATGCGACCGAACTGTTCCGGCTGGCGGCCGGCATCAACCTGTTCGTCGAAGAGATCGGCGACTGAGTTGTCGTCGAACTCGACCGTGACTGAAGTGCAGCGTTGACGGACGAGGCAAACGTCTTCGACGAGCAATGGATCGCCGGCAGGAGTGATCGCAAAGCCGCCGATTTCCGTGTTACCGGCATCACGCAGGAACAGTAACTTCGCCCACGCATACGGACTGAACCGTATCGTCGGACGTTGCCGCCGTTGGGTCCGTGTTCGCCCCTTCCGAAATCCGTTCCGCTTCGTCTTCCTCTTCCTTCCTGGCGAGACAATCAGAGCAGCGTTCATCATTGATGCAGCCTTTGCAGAATTCGTCCTCGCACGCCGCACACTTTGTGAGGCATGACGGACAGGTTGAGTTATCGCAATCCGGGCAGGTCCGGATGCATTCGGAACAGAATCGGTCGTCGCAGCTTCCGCAGCCCGACGTGCAGTCGCAGCAGGTCGTCGTCGAGCAGGGTTCGCACAGGCTGGATTCGTCGTCGTGCATGGTGCGTCCGCAGTCGGGACATTCGGCTCCGAACCAGTCTTCCAGGTTCACATACGCGCTGGCCGGGTTGTACGTCTCCAGGATTTGCCGAACGAGCACGAAGAAATCGAACAGCCGACCCTCAGCCAGAGCGTTGCGGATCGGAACTTGCCCCTCGCCTTCGCACAGCGAGTTGTTCTGGACGTGCGGGTGCGTCGTGTCTTCGTTGCTGGCGGCCGAGTTGCTTTGCACGGCGATGACATCGTACGCACCGGTATCGCCGATGTATTGCCAGTCCAGCACGATCTCGAACTGGCCAAAGTCGATGCCCTCCAGTTCGATCGGATCAGTCAATACGGTGACGACCTGTTGCTTCATGCTGACTTTGACCTCGTCGAATTCACCGGACAGCGCGCGGAGGTCAGCCAGGATGTCGTGGACCGAAGGGAGCGAACTGTGCCGCAGTGCCGAGTCCACCGATGCGCGGACACCATCGACAGTCTGGTTCAGGCGATCCGTCGCCTGCCGAAGTCTCGATCGAACACGCGTTTCTGCCAGGAACAGCCGGTGCTGTTGAGCCTTGCCGAGCAAACGACAGAGCCTCTCACACTCGATCCATGATTCCGTTGGAAACTGTGGGATAGAGCTGTCGCTGCGGAACGGCTTCAATTTGTGCTGAATCGCAACAGCCGCACGTGTAAACCGGCACGATTTCGGATTCACCGTCGCACCTCCGCCCTCTGTTGTGGAGCTGTTGGCCTGGCGTTTGTCGCTCCCTCGATCTTCGTCGGCGTGAAACTGACGCGATCTCCTTCCTGCAGGCACTGGTCCCTGGCGCAGGGTTGTCGGTTGACTCGAATCAGATAGTCCGACGGGTTTGAAGACTGGCAATGTCTGGTAAAAAGCTTGTCAACAGTTGTGCCTTCCTCGACGTCCACATTATCGGCGAAACCGCCGCCATCATTATTGATGACAAGAATCTTCATGAGCGAATGGTCCCTTCTGTGGTTGGATGACTTTCCAGTTGAGGTGTGAGGTCGTTCGACGGGTCGCCGTGAACAGGCTGTCCGTGCGACCCGTCTTTGGACATGACTCTTGTCAGGCTTTGGACCCAAGTACGGGCGATCGGCAGTCAACGGCCATCGGTTGATCACCGGCGACAGAAGGTCCCATCCAGTCATGCGGATTCGGTTCGGGTTCAGTGGGAAGTGGCGCGAGCGGGATGAAGCCGCGTG
>CALJUK010000588.1 GCA_937975745.1 uncultured Planctomycetaceae bacterium
TCAGCAGGCATTCGCCAGCCGAAAACACCCCGCCCACGAAAAGAGGGGAAGAACCTCGTTGTACTCATCAAGGAATTCACGAAATTCTTGGACCTTAGCGGAGGACGACAGGTTCCCTTCAAGATCAATGTCAGAACAACCGTTACCGTGTGCTCTCTTGTGGTGCTCCCAATAGGTCTTCCAAGTTTGCAGCCATTCGCTGCTTCGAAACCTTGATTGATCGAGGAACTCCGCCGCAAAGGTCATGAAGAGAATCTGCTCCGTGTCATGAGCATGCGCCCAATGCGAACCGAATGAGATCATTGACCAGCTCATTGATGCTACCCCAACGCGGAATGGCAACTCTAGTCTTGTGTCTCTGCCGCCACATCACAGACCCGGCGAATCCACTCAGCTAGGTCCAACCCTTTCGCGACGGCGACTCCCTGATACCGCTGCTTTGTCTCCGGCGTGCAGCGAACCAGAATCACCGCAGACTTTCTGCCAGTGGTCTTCTTCGGACGACCAGGTGTTCGTGCTTTCTTTCCCATTCCGGGAGTATATCTAAAAAATATCCATAAACACAAAACCAACTTCTTGACCGACACTCGTGAAGATAGATAATAGATATACATAAACAAGAGGAAAAAGTGGCCGTACCCCGTTCCAGCGGGATACGGCCTGCCAACCAACATTGGTTCCAGGTAAGGGGAACACCAATGCCGATCGACGTCTACGAGCGTATCACTGCGCGCATACTCCAGCAACTTGAAGAGGGAACAGTTCCCTGGCACAAGCCGTGGAAAGGTGGCGAAACAGGTCACCCGCGAAACCTGGTCTCCGGGCACCGGTACCGGGGCATCAACATCTTCCTCCTCACGTCTGCTCCATTTGAGTCACACTTCTGGTTGACGTTCAAACAGGCAAAGCAGCTCGGAGGAAGTGTCCGAAAAGGCGAGGAGTCAAC
Source organism: uncultured Planctomycetaceae bacterium (assembly GCA_937975745.1). GTDB lineage: Bacteria > Planctomycetota > Planctomycetia > Planctomycetales > Planctomycetaceae > CALJUK01. Next base: position 947 of record CALJUK010000588.1, read on the forward strand.
GCCCGTTGTCTTTTGGAAGTTCATTGATAAGGAGTCGCCGGACACTGGCGAGACCGAGAGATTCCCACTTCTGCGGCACTACAACGCATTCAATATCGAGCAATGCGACCTACCAAGCGACAAGCTTCCCGAGGTCGTGACTCTTGCCGACAACAACTTCGAACCAATCGAGGTCTGCGAGCGCACCGTCACCGAAATGCCGGACGCTCCCGAGATTCATGCCGGTGGCGGAGTCGCTTGCTACCGACCCGCCAGTGACTCGGTCCACATTCCCAAACCCAAAAGATTCGAGTCCCCCTCTGCTTACTACTCCACACTCTTCCATGAGTTGACCCACTCCACGGGGCATTCTTCTCGCCTCAATCGCCCCGGCATTGTCGGTTCCATCCAGTTCGGGTCGGAGAAGTACTCTAAGGAAGAACTCATTGCCGAAATGGGTGCCGCGTTTCTGTGCGGTCACTGCGGGATCGAGAACGCGGTCGTCGACAGCTCGGCCGCCTACATCGCCGGATGGCTGCAGCGGCTCCGGGACGACAAACGACTCGTTGTCCACGCAGCGGCCGCCGCACAGAAGGCTGCCGACTTCATTCTTGGACGTCAGCAGGACGCCCAAGATGAAGAGGCCGTTGTCACTACCGCCTCAAATGGAGGTGTGGCATGAGCAACACCAACCACACTCCATCAGAAGTCAACGACACGGCACCGTCGTCTATTCGCCATATCGTTGGCCAGCAGCATGTCGTCGAGCAGGTGTCGGTCGCGTTGGATGCCGCGTTTGCAGACGGCGTCGCGATGCCCCACGGAATGCTGGTCGGTCCGCCTGGACTGGGTAAGACCGCAACTGCCCATGTGATTGCCTGTGAAATGGCAAGCGACCTGCATGAAGTCCTCGGGCAGACAATCCGCAGTCCGGCCGACTTGAACGCCTTGCTGCTGGCAGCCAAGGACCGAGACGTCATCCACATTGACGAAGCCCATGAACTTGACCGCTCATACCAGACCGCGTTGTATCTGGCCTTGGATCAGAAGCAAGTTCTGCTGGCGGGAGATCGAAATGGGAACACTCCATCCGGAATTCCCCTGGCAGATTTCACACTGCTCCTTTCGACGACTGACGAGTACGGGCTGCTGCAGCCGCTCCGCGACCGGATGCGGCTGACGTTGAGGTTTGAGTTCTATGCAGTCGATGACCTGATTCGGCTACTTCAAAGCAAGTGCCACTCGCTCGGCTGGTCGGTTGAAGAAGCCGCTTTACCTCAGATCGCTCAACGATCGCGGGGAACACCTCGGCTTGCCCTGCGTTTGTTGCAGGCTGCTCGCCGTGTTTGTCGGGCAGACGGCCAATCGACTGTGACGCTCCCGCACTTGGTCCGCGCCTGCGATCTGGAACAGGTCGACGGTCTGGGTCTCGGTCCAACCGAACGTCGCTACCTGGAACTTCTGTCGGCAGGATCGTCACGCCTGAATGTCATCGCCTCCACGTTGGGACTGCCGTCCCGCACGGTCAGCAGTGTCACCGAGTCCTTTCTCATTCGCTCGGGACTGGTCACCAAAGACGACCAAAGCCGCCGTGTTCTGACAGCCAAGGGCCACGACCATCTCCGCGAGTCCAATCACTTGGAGGAACACAATGTCTGAATCGACCAAGTCTGTCGTCACTGTCAGCGAAATGGCACGGATGGTCGGTCTGAGCCGATCGAGGTTCTACCAACTCATCGGCTCGGCCTTTCCGCATCCCGTGTATGACGTCGAAACTCGCCGTCCCCGGTTCACCGCCGATCAACAAGTCGTCTGCCTGGATGTCCGACGCCGAAACTGCGGGATCGACGGGACGCCGGTGATGTTCTATTCGCAGCGACCAATGCCGACGCTTTCTCAGACCAGACCGAAGAAACCCCAGACGAAACCGGCCTCTCCCAAATCAGACGACCGATTGAGCGAAGTCACCGAAGGAGTCCGGGCGCTCGGTTTGGCTTCCGTAACCGACCGCCAAGTGTCCCAGGCCGTCCGGCATTTGTTCCCAGGTGGGATCGCCAACGTCGACTCTGGCGAGGTCGTTCGAGCCGTTTTCGTCCGTCTGATGCGCCAGAACTCGACCGATAATCTGGGGCGATAAGTGACCTTATCTCCCGAATCGGGGTCTGGAACT
>CALJUK010000589.1 GCA_937975745.1 uncultured Planctomycetaceae bacterium
ACAGGACCGCCGACCCGTATTGATCACCGCGCTGGTTGATTGTGGCGTTCGGCAGTGAGTACGTGTTGTTGACACCGGTACTCCGCACTTTGGAGTCAGTGCCATAAGTCCCGACCGAGGCCTCCACGATCACGTCGGCGTCGTTGCGGTCCGCCTGCAAGTGCGCCCCTCGGCTGGCTAATGACTCACGGACGCGATGACTGATCCAACCCTTATTGATGGCGTCCAGGTTCGAATCGTCGTAATAAACGTTCCTGCCAGCAAAGAAGTAGAAATCGACGTTCCCGAGAGCGCCTTCCAGCGCGTTATTGAGGAGGAGCGACTCGGCCGCAGAGGGTGACGTATTGGTGATGTTGTCGTCGATTGTGCATCCTGCCATGAAACCCACAACGAGACTTAAAGCGAGAATTGAATTAGAGTTCCGTCGCATCCTGCTGTTCGTCCCCCCACAGTGCCTTCCGGCGGGCTCGGCTCAGGAACGGATCCCTTGAGCTCAGTTTTCAATCTGCAAATTCCGAGTGATCCGCGCGTGCCCCCCCCGATTGAGAACAGGCACAAGTGCCGTCTCATGAATGACATCGGCTTCTGGATGGAGCGACTGGAGGGATTTTACGCCCTGGAGATCAGATCAGGCTCGTGACACACGCTCGTTCGAATCGCTCTGGCGGGGGAAAACTTGCGTGCCTCGGTTCAATGGTCGATCCCTTAAAGGATGAGCCGCGTACGCAAATGTATAGAAAGTCGGTACGCCGACTTCCCGTAACCACATTGTATGTTGGCGAGAAGTCACCCCGTGGAAGACGCCGGGGGAATGTGCCCAACCGCCTATTCCGTGGACTGGCCCCGGGACGCTATGATATCCGGATGTGAAGTGGGTTGGGTTATCGACTTTTGGCAAAGGCGATTCTCCATGCGGCGACGGCAGCTTCTCAAGTGCGGACTATTCGGGGCCAGCAGTCTTACGCTACCCGGTTTGCTGCAGATGCGTTCTGAGGCAGCCATATCTTCGCACGGACGGTCGTCTGTCATTCTGCTGTACTGTCACGGGGGGATCAGCCACATCGATACCTGGGATCCCAAGCCGGATGCTCCGATTGAAATCCGCGGGCCGTTCCAGCCGATCGAAACACGCGTCCCCGGCATGGTCATTAGCGAACTGCTTCCCCGGCAGGCAGCCATTTCCGACAAGTTCACCCTGCTCCGCTCTCTCTCGCACGAGGCCAGCTGCCACGCCAACGGTCCCAAGCGTCTTTTCTCGGGCCACTTCACACTGAACCAGGAATTCAAACCGGAGCATCCGGACTTTCTGGCGATCACCAACTACCTGCGATGGCGGCGTGGCCGATCGCTCCCCAACTACGTGGGGATGACGACCTATGGTCTCGAGCCGGGGCCAGTCTCGGCGATCGGGCCGGCCTATCTGGGAAACAAGTATGCGCCGCTGCCGATCACGGGTGATCCCAACACGCAGAATACGTTGGCCGGTTTACAGGTCGATCAGAATGGAACGCTGGTCCGGCGGGACCAACTCCGGAAGGAACTCGATCGCAGCCGTTTGAACGACGCGGAGCCGGAACTTGTCAACGAGTTCCATCAGCAGGCGGTCGATATTCTGACGCGACCCGATGCGCAGCGGGCATTCAACCTGGAGCTCGAACCACCCGAAGTCCGCGACCGCTACGGCCGGACAGCCTGGGGACAACACTGCCTGATGGCCCGCCGGCTGGTGGAGTCGGGTGTCGATCTGGTGACGGTGACACTCTGCGGCCGCGAAGCGGGAGGCGCGGGAAACAACTGGGACGACCACGCCGTCAACTGCGACATCTTCGCGGCGCTGAAGAATCGGGCGGACAACTTCGATCGTTGCATCAGTACGCTGATCGAAGACCTGTTCGAACGGGGCCTCGACAAGCGTGTGCTGCTGATCGTCACCAGCGAGTTCGGCCGGACGCCGCGGATCAATCGGCAGATTGGCAACGTGACCAAGGTCGAACAACCCGGCCGCGACCACTGGCCGCAGGCGATGTCCATTCTGTTTGCCGGCGGTGGAATTCCGGGTGGCCAGGTGATCGGCGAGACGAACAACTTCGGCGAGCACCCGATCGAACGGAAGTACGAGCCGTGGGACATGATCGCGACGGTCTACCGGCATCTGGGGATCGATGCGCAGAACGTGACTGTCCCGGACCTGTTGGGACGTCCGGTGCCGATTCTGCCCCAAGGACATCCCATTCCGGAACTGACCCGCCGCGCGTGATGTGGGAGTCAAGTTGCCGACGGTCCGATTCAGATAATCAACCGGACGCCTCCGAGTGAGGCCTGGTCGTAGCGGAAACGTCCGCCGTGTGATCCGATAAACATCAGGTTGGTTGGGATGTCCCACTGCTCCGATAATTCCTTGACGATTTCCGGGCCGAAGGTTCCCTCGATCACGACAAACTCGATGTCGATGTCGGGGTAAGCCCTGTCGAGGAAGGCCACTTCGTCGCGAAGTTTCGGTGGGAGGTCCGCCTGGCTCTTGACGACAGTGACGAACTTAATCCGGTTGGTGTGCTCGTTCTTCTTG
>CALJUK010000590.1 GCA_937975745.1 uncultured Planctomycetaceae bacterium
CCTGAATTGGTTGATCCATTATCAAGCAGAGAACTCCGGCAATGTCGTTCCCCCCGCTGGAACGCTCAGAGGAGAAAACCACGTGATTCGACCGACCCCCCGAATCCTGACCGCAGCGATTGTGGCCACATTCCTGTTGAACACATCCCTGTCCGGCGCAGAGCCTGCCAAGAGCACTCCTCTGGAACTCACACTGCGGAAGCAAACCGAAACCAGCCCGGAAAGTGGCCGTTTTCATCGACGCGATCAACCGGACATCTGGGATCCGTCGCAGACAGCGTTGATTGTCTGCGACGTCTGGGATCTGCACCATTGCCTGCGAGCGGTCCACCGCGTTGAAGAGATGGGCCCCCGGTTGAACAAAGTCGTGCAGGAAGCACGCCGCAGGGGAGTCACCATTATCCATGCCCCGAGTGACTGCATGGAGGCCTACGCATCGCACCCGGCCCGAAAACGAGCGATCGCAGTTCCAGTGGCGGCCGAACTGCCTGCGGAGATTGACCAATGGTGTTCGCGAATTCCGGCGGAAGAGGCGGCCGTCTATCCGATCGATCAATCCGATGGGGGTGAGGACGACGACCCGGTGGAGCATGCCCAATGGCGCGAAAAATTGGTGTCCCTGGGCCGCAATCCCGGCACTCCGTGGAAGAAGCAGTCCGACCTCATCGAAATCGACAGCGATCATGACTTCGTCTCCGACAACGGGTCCGAAATTTGGAGTATCTTGCAAGCCCGTGGGATCGAAAACGTCATCCTGACCGGCGTACATACCAATATGTGCGTGCTGGGTCGGCCGTTCGGACTTCGTCAGATGGTTCGCAACGGGAAGAATGTCGTGTTGATGCGGGACATGACGGACACGATGTACAATCCGGCTCGTTGGCCGTTCGTCAGCCACTTCACCGGGACCGATCGAATTATCGACCACATCGAACGCTACGTCTGCCCAACAATCACCAGTGATCAGTTCGTTGAGGGCAAACCCTTCCGGTTTCAGAACGACAAACGGCCACATCTGGTGGTTGTGATGGCCGAAGCGGAGTATTCGACCAACAAGACGTTGCCAGAGTTCGTCCAGAATTACTGGGGCAAAGACTTCCGGGTGAGTCTTGTCTTCGCCAACGACAATGATCGAAACGACATCCCGGGGATCCAGGTTGTCAGCCAGGCCGATGTGCTTCTTGTCAGCATTCGCCGGCGCACGTTACCGAAAAACCAGTTGGATGTCGTCCGTGAGTATGTTGCCAGTGGCCGGCCTGTGGTTGGAATTCGAACGGCCAGTCATGCATTCCACTTGCTGAACAAGCCAGCTCCAGACGGGCTGGATGCGTGGCCCG
>CALJUK010000591.1 GCA_937975745.1 uncultured Planctomycetaceae bacterium
AGGCGTGGCCGAAGGTCTGTGTGCCGGGCCATTCGTAGTGGAGGCCGTACATCTGCTGGGTGGCGGGCGCTTCGCGCGAGATGTCCATCAGCTCGGGGACGGCTGTCTGCATGCGAAACGCAAGTTCGTAGTTGGCGATGGCGGATTCGACCGCATCGTGCTGTCCCATTCGGTCGGCGATCCCGCCTTCCAGCGTACGCAATAAAGCGATTTTCCGAGCCCGTTCGACTGGACTTTCTCCCGGGGGAGCCAAATCCGCGACCGGCGTGGCTCCCGGTTTGAAGATCGATCCCTGAAACGTCGCTGGCAGAAATCCATTGTGGAAACAATCGACTCCACCGGGGGGAATGAGCCCACCGTTGAGGACAACAAAGCCGGGCAGATTGTGGGATTCCGTCCCGAGTCCATACGCAGTCCAGGCCCCCATGCAGGGCCTTCCCTGCAATCCATGTCCGGTATGCAGGAAGTAATTCGCATTGGTGTGTTCCGGGAAGGCCGACGTCATCGAGCGGATCACGCACAAATCGTCGGCACATTGCGCGACATGCGGGAACAGATCGCTGATCGGGATGCCCGACTCTCCGTACTGGCGAAACTTCCAGGGGGATTGGAGAACGTTCCCCGGGTTGTCGAATTGCGACGGCTGCACCTTCATTTTGAACCGCTGGCCATTTTCTTTGGCCAATTGCGGCTTTGGATCGAATGAATCGACCTGCGACACGCCTCCGTCCATATACAAAAAGATCACATTTCTGGCCCGGGCCGGAAAATGCGTTCGCTGCGGAGCCATCGTTCCATCGGGATCGGACACAATTGCCGCCGAGGCTGGCCCAACGAAGGACGGATCGGACAGCAGACTCGCCAGGGCAATTCCGCCGAAACCCTGAGCGCTTCGGGAAAGCATCTCTCGACGGTTATGCCGTGGCCGCTCGAATGGTCCGCAATGCATCGTACCCGCCCTGTCGCTCTACCAGTTCGATCGCGAAAGCAACCATCACTGCAGGAAGATAAAATCCTTCACGTTCCACAGGACGTGTGCCAAACGGGCCCAGACCTGTGGCTCAGACACATCTTTCGATGCACTCTCTTCCGTGACGAACTGCATCGCCGCCTGCAGTTCCAAATTGGTCGGCAACCGGCCAAACGACGTCTCGTACATCCAGCGAACTCGCTCGGTCGGCTCCGCCGGGCCGTCTTTGACAATCCGAGTGCCCCACAGTTCGGCCTGTTGCAGCACGAGCGGGTTATTCAAGAGTGCCAGTGCCTGCGCCGGCACATTCGAGGTACTTCGCCGACCCATCGTGGTAAACGGTGTCGGGAAGTCGAATGCCAGGAACATCGCCGGCAGGAAATTCCGCCGGACGTTAATGTAGATGCTTCGTCGACCATCCCCGTCGAGCGGCCCCGACGCGGGTCGCCCCCGCCCTTCCATAAAGGGGGTCAGGTACGGCAAGACACCTGGCCCGTACATTTTCGTATCGAGTCGACCGGAAATCGCGAGCATCGTGTCCCGGATCGCTTCGGCTTCGATACGTCGAATCCGCATCCGATGCAACAGTCGATTCTCGGGGTCCTGTTCTTCTGCGAGCGCGTCGGCCGGCGTGCTCGACATGCGATAAGCACTCGACGTCAGCATAAGCCGATGCATCTGCTTGATCGACCAGCCCGAGCGAACGAATTCCTGGGACAGAAAATCCAGCAACTCCGGATGCGTCGGTCGCTCTCCCTGAACGCCAAAGTTGTCGACCGATTTGACAATCCCGCGTCCAAAGTGGTGCAGCCACAGTCGATTCACCAAGACCCGGGGCAGCAGTGGTGTCTGCTGCGGGTCAATCATCTCTCGCGCCAGTTGCAGTCGACCGCTGCCCTGGCGGGGTGCGGCCGACTCTTGCCCGTCGAACACTTCGAGATACCGCCTCGCGACGAGGGGCCCCGGTTTGCTGTGATTTCCCCGCGGAAGCAGATGCTCGTTTTCGGCAGTCCCGTCAGTCATGGCGATGCAGTACACCGGTTGCGGTACTGTTTTGGCAGCGGCTGCGAACCACGCTGTGATCTCGGGCAGCTCGGTCCGGACAGCCGCATCGGTCGGCTCGATCGGCATGACATGCAGGAGGCCGTTGATGACCGCAATGCGATCCTTGGCGTCGTCCCGGTTCAACAGTTGCTGATCGCGCCACATCTGAACTGTTTCAGAACAGAGGTCGGCGTATGCGCTCGCCAACGCGGCAGAGTTGTGGACTGCCTCGCCAAGCAGCCGATCGGCTGCTAACGCATTGGTCCAACCGGGAAGTCGCGATGTCCGGTCCGAAAAGCGAACCTCGTCGAGACTGATCCAGCCGTCGTCGACGTCCGCAATCTCGATATAGGCCCGGTGCCCGATGACCTTCGAGACGTCCTGGCGGTACCACTGGTAGCTGGTTCCCGACGACACATTGATCGACAGACTGCCGTACAGTGGATTGCGAATCAGGTGGAAACCATCCACGATCACATGAATCTGTCCGACCTTCTGGCCCACTTGGGACTTCTCCGGTCCTCCCTGCCGCAGCACGCAGTAGTCAATGAACGGCTTCTCGATCGTGAATGTGGGCGAGCGGAGTACTCCTTGCAGCTGTCCCGCCTGCAGACCGCTATGAGCCGTCCCCGGAGTGGTCACCGTCGCAATCGGATGATCGGCCTGACTTCCAACAATCAAGTCGCCGCCGCGTGTGGACAAACTCGAAAACGCAGGCCCGGTCGCTTGCCAACCGGGAGTTGGGCCACTGTCGAAATCGGCGAAGACCTCCGAGCCGGCCGATTTCAATTCGGCAGATGAGCTCGGGCGGGCATCCTGCTGAATCCGCGTCCGTGTCGCCGTGAAGTCCGAATCGGCCGTCCGCGACAGAACCAGCCACGGAGACCAGACCGATCTGTCCTGGTCGGCCTTCGCCTCGCGCTGGAAGGCCGCCAACGCCAACGCGGTCGATGTGACATCACTGTGTTCTTGCGGAGGACCGACATCCGACGACTGCGCAGTGTCCGCCGGCTTTTGGTGATCTGACGGCTTTGTGGCGAGCGTCAGTGATCGCAGCATGTCGGACTGTAACCGCGTCGAGACAAGCTGCAGAACATCGGCTGTCAGCTGCTGCAGTCGGACATCGTTCTGGTGATGCAATTCGGCCAGGCGTTCAGACACAGCCGTGAAGTCTTCCGGCGGATTCAGCAGTGCGAAGTCCTGGCGTGAACTCTGCAGATAGCCCGCCAGGGCGTAGTAGTCCGCTTGTCGAATCGGATCGAACTTGTGATCGTGGCAGCGGGCGCACGCAATTGTCAGGCCGAGGAATGTCTTCCCCAGCACGTCCAGCTGGTTATCGACCGTGTCACATTCCTCCCCGCGAATGTCGACAGGGGAGTGCTTGGCCTGACCCATCCAATAAAACGCCGTCCCAACCACCGATTCAATCCGACCCGTTTCCGGATCGCGGCGCGGATTCTCCAACAGGTCGCCAGCGATGTGCTCTGTGACGAACTGGTCGTACGGAACGTCCGCATTGAACGCCCGGATCACATAGTCGCGGTAAGGCCAGGCATGAGGAATCTCAAAGTCAAATTCGTGCCCGCCGGTCTCCGCAAACCGCACCAGATCGAGCCAATGCCGAGCCCAACGTTCGCCATACCGTGGTGAAGCCAACAGCCGATCGACCAACCGTTCGTACGCGTCCTCGGCCGGGTCGCTCTCAAAAGCGTGGATTTCTTCCGGAGTGGGAGGCAGACCCGTCAGATCGTAAGTCAACCGCCGAATCAGGACGCGGCGATCGGCTTCGTCTGCCGGCCTGAGTCCCTGTTCTTCGAGTTGAGCCAGAATGAACTGGTCGATCGCATTGCGAACCCAACCCTTATCTTTCGTGACAGGCGGAACCGGATTCGATAGCGGCTGAAAGGCCCAATGCCGACTCCGCTCGTCAATGTCGAATGTCTCACCCGTCGCGGGGAGACCTTCTGCCGTCGACGGACTCCCCGGCCAGGGGGCTCCCCGCCGCACCCACTCTGTCAGCGTTTCGATCTCTTCAGACGGCAGTTTCGCCGTCGGGGGCATCTGGTAGCCAGCCGGATCGTAATTGATTGCAGCAATCATCTCGCTCTGATCCGGTTGCCCCGCGACAACCGCCGGACCGGTATCCCCTCCCTTCAAAGCGCCCGCCAGCGAATCCAGCCTAAGATTTCCCTTCTGCTGCTTCGCGGAATGGCATTCGTGACACCGTGTGACGAGGAGCGGCCGGACTTTCTTTTCGAAGTACTCGGCATCGGCGGCGGAGACGCTCTGTTTCCCGTCAACCGATTCGGCCGCGATCACTCTGTCGCCTGAGAACAACAGGCCGGCAACGACCACAAGCAGGGCCGTTCCCGTGCACGGCGTCGGGCGAATGAGTTCGAAGGCCACTCGGGACGAAAACATACGGCAGGGCTTTCCTCGAAATTCGGACGGGGAATTTGCGGCTGCGGGACTCCGACGGCAGAAGCGTTCAGTATACACGCCCAGCCAACCCTGCGCAAGAGGCCATGTCAGGCCTCCTCCAACAGCTCGACTGAGGGCTGGAGGGTTTTGCAGCACGGCTCGTTGGCCGCTGCGTTGCTGTCGCGTCGTGTAGTATCGCGTCGTGTGGAAGATCCCGTTTTGCGCAACAGGAATCGTTCCACTTCACAGCATCCCAGTCTCTCGAACCGGTGCAACGAAAAACGTGTTCACACCAGGCCGGGGATCGCTTCGCGGTCTTCCAGAATATACCGCGGACGACCGGAGGGATCGTCGAACGTCATTGCCGGGTCGATCCCCAGATGTCGGTACAGATGTGAGAGAATGTTTTCCGGCCGTGTCTGTCCATCGACCGGGTGAGCGCCCGTTGGATCGGACGCGCCGATCACCTGACCGGTCTGCAAGTTTCCGCCCGCCATCATCACGCTCATTACGCGGCCCCAATGGTCTCGGCCCGCGGTCCGATTGACGCGCGGCGTGCGACCGAATTCGCCCATCGCCACGACCATCACATCCCGGGCTAATCCTCGTTCGTGGAGATCGCTGACCAGGGCGGCCACAGCTCGGTCATAACCGGGCCCCTTCTCTCGCATCCGTCCGGCGACATCGCGGTGATCGTCCCAGCTTCCCAGCGTATTGCAGCGGACCGAAACAAACGTCACACCGCTCTCGACAAGACGCCGCGCCAACAGCATGTTCTGCCCGATCGAATTGCGGCCGTAACGATCGCGCAACTTGGTCGGTTCCTCTTCAATGTCGAACGCTTTCCGCGCTGCATCGCCTGTCACCAGCTCGAAGGCCTTGGCGGTGAACTCATCGGTTGCCTCAGCAGTTCCTGTGGTGTCGATGATTCGTCGGGCATCGTCGAATCCCGCCAACAGGGCTTTGCGGTCGGCCAAGCGTTCCGGAGTCAGACCTTTCACCAAGGTGAGGTTGGGGACAACGAACGGCTTGGAGTCGGCACTCTTGCTTGTCTCGAACGCATTGAGTCCCTTCCCCAGCCACGCGGAACGACCAAATCGCATGTCACTGGGAACTGCAACATACGCCGGCAGCCCCGACTTGTTGGCCCCACGCACTTTCGCAGTGATGGATCCGATACAGGGCATATGGTTTTCGCGGGCCCGTGTATCACGCAGGTAGTACCCCGTCTGCGTCAGGTGCGCACTCGTGCCATGACTTCCCGAATTGTGCCGGACACCCCGGAGCACCACGAGCTTGTCCATGATCTTCGCCTGCTCGGTCATCACCTCCGAGAGGCGAAGAGCGTCGACATTGGGCTGCGCGGGGGTCAGCGGACCACGGTATTCGGCCGGTGCATTCGGCTTGGGGTCGTAGGTCTCATGCTGCGTCGGACCACCCGCCAGCTCGAGGAAGATGACGGCCGTGTTCTTACTGCGGCCTTGTTGGGCCGCCTCGGCTCGAAGTCGGAGTAAATCTGGGAGGGACAGACCGGCCAGGCCCGACAGACCGGCCAATAGTGCTTCGCGGCGTCGAATTCCATCGCAGAAATCATTCTTGAACATGCTGGACTCCGTCGGGCTGAACCCGTCAGATCGAGATCAGGGGCAGGCAAGAAATGGGGAGTGGTGGGCGAAACCCTATGTCGGACAAGTGGTTATGGCTCGCAAATCGAGGATGGTGCCGAACTTCAAATTCGACAAACCCGATTGTAAACCCATCAACGCGTGCTTATCAATGCGAATTTTCGGCTGATCCCACGAGAGCTGGCCCACTGCAGCGATGTCCGCCGTTATCAGGGATGGTCACTCGATTCAGGGGGATGCGTCGGAGAGTGTCGGCCGCTGGAACTCCTGCATCCAGAGCTCGAGCACAAGGAGTGACCAGACCAGGCGACTGTGATCCGCCGTCCCCGAGGAATGATCCGCAATGATGCGTTGGATGACGGCCGGCCGAACGTAGTCGGTAATTCGGGCCTGGGAACTGAGGAGCAGAACGTTCACGACGGCCGACAGTGGCCCGCGCAGAGTCTCCGCCAGAGGAAGGTCAAAGCCCTGCTTGGGTGAGGAGGCAATCTTACGGGGAAGCTGCCGACGGGCGACCGATCTCAGCAGACGCTTGGTTTCCAGAACGCCGATCTTCATGGCGTCGGGCAACCGATAGGCATAGTCGATGAGGCGATGGTCCAGGAAAGGGACGCGACCTTCCAGGGAATGAGCCATCGTCATCCGGTCGTCTTTGACGAGGTAGTCGTCCACCAACACGGTCTTCGCATCGAGATACATCAGCCGGGTCAGCAGACTATGGCCGCGCGCACGGTCAAAGTGGTCTCGAAAGACATCGGTCGGGCTGAATCCCCCCAGACTCGCGGCAAAGTCCGGCTGACGCATCGTTGCCAGAACTCGATGATCGGTCGGACACAGCAGCCGTAAATAGCATTCCAACGGCGACACCGATGCCGCCCGTGCAAACCGGCCCAACTGCTTCCGCCAGCCGCGCTTGCTCTCATCACGCCCCAACAATCCGGCGACACCACCCAATCCCGGCAGATAACGTGTCATCCGCGCCAGACGGGCAGCCACGTATCGCTGGTATCCACCGAACAATTCATCGCCTCCGGTACCGGAAATCGCGACGGTCACATGCTGGCTCATCTGTCGAGCGAGATTGAACAACGCGATGGCCGAACTGTCTCCGACGGGCTCGCCGTAATGCTGCGTTGTCTCGCGGAGATCCTCGATCGCATTCGGCTGGCAGAGAAGTCGCCTGTGCGCAAGACCAAGATGGTCCGCCACGTGGGCGGCCGCTGCGGACTCGTCGAAACGAGAATCGTCGAATCCCAGCGAGTACGTCCGCACGTTGTCGTTGCGCAGTCCGGCGGCAATCAATCCCGAATCGATCCCACCGCTCAGACACAGCCCGACAGGCCGTTCCCCCATCAATCGACAACGAGACGCCGTTCGCAACAGTTCCTCGACGTGACTTTCGGCCTTCGCGTGGTCAATCACCAGGGAGTGTTGATTCTCCAAAGGGAAATCCCACCACTGACGAACCAGGACTTCTCCCTGTTTCCAGCGGAGCCAGTGGCCGGCGGGAAGTTTGCGAATCCCCGTGTAAATGCTGTGGGGGGCGGGGACGTAA
>CALJUK010000592.1 GCA_937975745.1 uncultured Planctomycetaceae bacterium
GGGGCCCGGAACTGAGCGAGGGCAGAGCCAGGACTGAACGGCGATCACCGAGGGCGCCAGAGGAAGAAGAGCTGGGTCCTCACCTTCCCCTGCTCGGGCTTGCCGGAGTTCGGGCTCTCAGTTCCGGCCTCTCGTTTCTGACGACGGAGTGACAACATGATCAACCGAATCATCGACATTTCTCTCAACAACCGCTTCGTCGTGCTGCTGCTGGTCGTCCTGCTGATCGCAGGCGGTGCGTGGTCGATGGCGCGTCTGCCGGTGGATGCCGTGCCTGATCTGACCAACGTGCAGGTCCAGGTCCTGACAACATCACCATCGCTCGGTCCGGTCGAAATGGAGCAGTTCGTCACGTTTCCCGTCGAGACGGCGATGAGCGGCATACCGCGCGTCGAAGAAATCCGCAGCGTGACTCGCTTCGGGCTGTCCAATGTTACCGTCGTCTTTGAAGAGGGCACGGATATCTACTGGGCCAGGCAGCTCGTCGGCGAACGGCTGGTAGACGCGCGCAGCGAGATTCCACCGGAACTCGGTTCCCCGACAATGGGACCGATCGCAACGGGAATGGGCGAGATTTACCAGTTCGAGGTTCGAGCAAAGCCAGGCTACGACTACAGCTTGCGCGACCTGCGCACGATTCTGGACTGGGACATCGCATTTCAATTACGGAGTGTTCCGGGAGTCATTGAAGTCAATACTTTCGGCGGCGAGCTGAAGACCTATGAGGTCCAGGTGGACCCGAACGCGCTGCTTAATTACGGCGTTTCCCTCGGTCAGCTCTTCGAAGCAATTCAGAAAAATAATTCGAACGCGGGCGGCGGGTATATCGTTCGGCAGGAAGAGCAGCAGCTCATCCGCGGCCAGGGACTGGTTCAATCACTCGACGACATTGCGAACATTGTGCTTGATGCACGCGAGGACGGCACACCGGTTTACGTGCGAGACGTCGGTGAAGTCCGGTTCGCTCCCATGCTGCGTCAGGGGTACGTCACGCGCGATGGCCGGGGCGAGGCAGTCGTCGGCATCGTCATGATGCTGATCGGCGAAAATTCCCGGGTGGTTGTCGATCGGGTGAAGCAACGAGTCGCCGAAATTGAGAAATCGCTGCCCGAAGGTGTCTACGTTGACGCGTTCTACGACCGAACTGACCTCGTCCGCCGGGCGATTTCCACGGTCGAGGAAAACATCAGCGGCGGAGCGATCCTGGTGATCATCATGCTCTTTCTGCTGGTCGGAGACCTGCGGGCGGGCCTGATTGTGGCATCGGCGATTCCACTGTCCGCGCTGTTTACGTTCATCGCCATGAAAGTGTTTAACGTATCGGCGAATCTGATGAGTCTCGGCGCGCTGGACTTCGGCATCATCGTGGATGGCGCGGTCGTGATGGTCGAAAACGCGATTCGCCATACCACTCAGGCCAAACAGAACAACCCCGATCTGAAGCGCGCCGGACTCGATGTCTTTCGCTCGGCCGGACAAGAAGTCGCACGGCCGATCCTGTTTGCCGGGTCGATCGTGATCATCGTGTTCCTGCCGATCCTCACGCTGCAGGGGATCGAAGGCAAAATGTTTGGCCCGATGGCGTTCTCCTTCATGTCGGCTCTGGTCGGAGCCCTGATTCTGGCACTGACAGTCATCCCCGTCATGGTGTCGCTGTTTCTGGCCCGCAAGTTCAGCGAGAAGGATGCGCTGCTGATCCGCTGGTGCAAGAAGGGGTACGAGCCCCTGCTGCGACGCGCGATCGCGCACCCAGTCGGTGTCTTCACGGGTGCTCTCGTGGCATTCGGACTCAGCGTGCTGATCGCCAGCGGTTTCGGAGCCGAGTTCGTGCCGAAACTGGATGAAGGCGACATGGCCGTCCAGGCGATTCGCCTGCCGAGTGTCTCGCTGGAACGGTCGATCGAGATGACAACTTCGATCGAGAAGCAGTTAGTGGAAAACTTTCCGGACGAGGTGGCTTCGGTGATCTCGAAGACGGGACGCCCGGAAATCGCCACCGACCCGATGGGTGTCGAAGCCAGCGACATTTTTGTGATTCTGAAACCGGCCGACGGCTGGAGATTCAACAGCAAGCAGGAACTGATTGACGCCATCAAGGAGAAACTCGACGAGACGATTCCGGGCAACAATTTCAGTTTCACGCAACCAATTGAACTGCGGGTGCAGGAGCTGATTTCCGGCGTCCGCAGCGATATCGGCATCAGCCTGTATGGTGATGACCTTGAGAAACTGAAGGATTTCGGCAACCAGATTGCTGGCGTTGTCGGGCAGGTGCCAGGCGCGGCGGATGTGCAGGCCGAACAGACCGGGGGCCTGCCCTACGTCCAGGTGATGATCCGTCGTGATCAGATCGCGAGGTATGGCATCAACGCAGCAGATGTGCTGGATGCGGTATCCGCCATTGGTGGCCGTGAAGTCGGCCAGGTCTTTGAGGGACAGCGGCGTTTCCCGCTGCAGGTTCGCCTGGCGCCACGCTACCGGGAAGATGGGGAAACACTGAAGCAGCTCCGCATTGCCGATCCGGCCGGTCGGCAGATTCCGCTCGAACAGCTCGCCGAGATCACCGTCGGACCAGGGATTGCACAAATCAGTCGGGACGAAATTCGCCGCCGATTTCTGGTGCAGGTCAATGTACGCGGACGCGATCTGGCCAGCTTCGTGGCCGATGCACAGCAGGCTGTCGCCAGCCAGGTCAAACTTCCACCGGGGTATCGAGTCGCGTGGGGAGGCCAGTTCAAGAATCTACAGGACGCGACCGGGCGGTTGCTGATTGCCGTCCCGCTCGCGCTGTTTCTCATCGTTTCTCTTCTCTACATCACCTTCAACTCGGGCCGGCTGGCGGCGCTGATCTTTTTGAACGTGCCCATTGCCACAACCGGCGGCATCCTGGCACTGTGGGTGCGCGACATGCCGTTTTCCATTTCGGCCGGCGTCGGCTTCATCGCCCTGTTCGGCATCGCCGTGATGAACGGCGTCGTGCTGATCGAACACGTCAGGCATCTTCGCCAATCCGGTCAAAGCGTTTCGGATGCCGTCTTCCAGGGCGCCGTCGACCGCCTGCGTCCCGTCCTGATGACCGCAACCACTGATGCGCTCGGTTTCATTCCGATGGCTCTTTCCACCAGCTCGGGAGCGGAAGTGCAGCGACCACTGGCGACAGTCGTGATTGGAGGCGTCCTGACATCAAGCCTCCTGACGCTCATCGTCCTGCCTGCCATCTACCACTGGTTTGAACCGAAGGGAGACGTCGATGGCAAAACTGAATGATACCGCTCGATTGTGTTTTTCAGTGGCAGTCATGTGTCTGGCTATGGGAGCCGTCGGTGCAACCGCGAACCTGATCGTGCCAGACGCGACGACACTCGATGCGTTGTTGATCGTCGCCGTGTTCTACGCCGGACTGGGGTTTCTGAGTCTGCCACGGAGTTCCTGCACCACCAGGTGTGATCAGACGGACGGGAATCGCGATGGAACCGGAGTCGAAAAGGCCACCTGCCGTCATGAATTCCAGTCGGAATCAATGAAACGAGCAGCCTGAATTGAGAATGGATTCGAGTCGTGACTCATGCCAAGGCGAACGAAGCGACGAAAACGCAATTCCGAGCCCGTTCAGAAACGCCTGACGACGGCGCAGCGCTGGAAGTGGGGCCTCTTCTTCGCACTCGCGTCAGGCACGCTGTTCTTTCCGTATGTGATGAACGCGATTCACGAACGAAACGTGTTCAGCGCGATCGTACTCGCGATCATCGGCGGTGGCGCGCTCTTCGCGTTCATTGTCACGATGAGGCACCACTGAATCCGCTTGTTCTACGGCCTCGTCCTGACACTCGTGCTTCTGACACCTGTCTGTCACAGGTTCATATCCTGGCGTTCGAACCGAAACACACAGGGGAGATCGAGGCGTGACACGAAAAACGTGGCTATTCCATGAAACAAGGCTGGCTGTCGTACTGACTCTGCTGGTGCCGGCAGTCGCGATGGCAGGCGAAGGTACGAACTCCACCCATGGGCCGGTGTGGTGGTTGATCGGCCTGTTCACCTTTCAGGGACTCCTCATCTGGTTGTTCACGCGGCGGCGGTATCTCGTCATGAAGGATGGCGAGTTCAAGCCGGCCTTCCAGGAGCTGCAACAGTTCAGCATTTTCCTGTTGGCCGGAGCGGTGGTCGCTCAATTGTGGATTCACGGCGAGCCGGATGCTTATCACGCCACAATGGGCGATGTGTTGTGGACCGTTCCGTGGATCCATGTGGAACTCACGCTGCACTTTCTGGCCAACGAAGTGTTAATGACCTTTTTCTTCGGCATCGCGGCCAAAGAACTGACCGAGGCGACGTTACAGCGCGACGGCCCGTTGCGTGGCATACGCGGATTCCTCCCGATGATGGCATGCCTCGGCGGCGTAGTGGGGCCGGCGCTCGTGTACCGCATGATCTGCACGCGCGAGTTGGCCGGCGCGTGGGCCGTGCCGTGTGCCACCGACATTGCCTTCGCCTGGCTGGGCGCGCGAGCGATTTGGGGGCCGAAGCACCCCGCCGTCACGTTCCTGCTGGCGCTGGCCGTGGCCGACGACTTCATCGGCATGGGCATCATCGCCGTCTTCTACCCTCAACGGGACTTCAATTTCGTCGGCCTGCTGCTGATCGCATTCGGTATGGCACTCGCTTTCGCGTGCAACCGAGCCGGCAGGCGGATTGCGCTACTCGGCATCTGGCAGGCGTTCATTGTCCCCGGCGCGATCTGCTGGCTCGGTCTTCACCTTGCGGGCCTGCACGCGGCTTTGGCATTGGTCTTCGTTGTTCCCTTCATTCCGATGCACGATCACGACGACGGTCTGTTTGCCAGCGGCGACGACGACAGGCCGGACGCGCTGAATCGCTTCG
>CALJUK010000593.1 GCA_937975745.1 uncultured Planctomycetaceae bacterium
TCATTCGGGCCGACGGCACGTTCGAGGTGCTGGCGATCAATCACCTTGACGACGAGTTCACGGCTTCACCGGCCATCTCCGGCGGGCGGATTTACCCTCGCGGCAAAAAGACCCTGTACGCCATCGGCAAGTAGCCAAACCGCCGATTCGCTCGCGCGGGGCCGTTTCACGTCGGAGTGGGCCGTACGTCGAGGAGGGGCATCGTGCGGCGACGCCGGTTCAACCCGAGCTCGTGTTGGATATCCCACGCGGTTTACCGAGACGGAACACGCTCTTCAGGTGACACACCCTTCCGTAAGTTGGCCGGCAATCTCCAGCCAACTTACGGAGGGCATCGATCCCTCGGCGGGCACGCCAGTAGAATGACGGCCGACTGTCCGGATTACTTCCCTGCGCCAGCGGCCGGTGCGCCCTGTTCCGACTTCTTGACTGACGCGAAGTCACCGGCAGCGACGATGATCAGTTCCTTCGGATCGAGATAACGGCGAGCTGTCTCGACGATCATCTCGGGAGTCAGCGATTCGACACGGTTCTCAAGTTCCTGCTGATAACTCATATCACGATCTGCCTGGAGATTCTCTCCGATGACCCGCGCCAAACTGCTGTCCTTTGTCCGAGCCACCATCAGGCTCTGCAAGTAGCCCTTCTTTGCGGCTTCCAGCTCCTCTTCGGTCACGCCCGATTTCAGGAACCGCTGTAATTCCTCGAGAATGATCGGCCGCAGACGGGCCATATTTTCTGGATTGCTAATGGCGTAGACGTAGAAAATTCCGCGGTCATCAATCGAACCGGCGCGGACACCCGAGCCGATTCCGTAGGAGAGTCCCTCTTGCTGACGGACTCGATCACCCAACCGTGAAGACAGGGCACCACCTCCGAGGATGTAATTACCAACGATGAGTGCCGCATAGTCGGGCGAAGTGTCCCGCAACGGGAAGGCGTCACCGGCAAAGTATGTGGCATTGGCCTTGTCGGGAGTCTCGATCGCCGTGAATGAGCCCTGGACGTCGACTTTTCCCGTCCGTGTGATCGGTGCGAAGGGAATCTTCGACTTCCAGTCCACCAATATCTCTCGGAAGCCATCCGTCGTCTGCTCAGGGTCAAAGTCGCCGATGACGACCAGTTCGCCGTGGGCACCGTTCACGTAATCGGTGAAGAGACGTTCGACCGTGGCCCGATCCAGGGACTTTGTGAGCGCGATCTCTTCTTCGGTGGTGGCGATATACCGCGGGTCGCCGGCCGGATACGGATTGATCGCCCGCGAGACCGTGGTCTGCGCCAATGTTGTCGGATCGGTCAGTTGCTGCTCCAAACCGGCAATCTGCTCCTGTTTGAGCAGTTCCAGTTCAGATTCGGGCAACGTCGGTGACCGCAGAACATGCTTCAGCAGTTTCAGCACGTCGGCCAATTGTTCCCGCTTGGTCTCGATCGTGAACGTCATCGAACCGGCACCACCACTGGCATGCATGCGGGTCCGGGTGCGATCCAAGCCATCCTGGATCTGCTGACGATCCAGTTCCTTCGTTCCACGCATCATGAGTTGCGGGAGATATTCGCAGGCGATTTTCATGCCGTGCAACGACTCGGCCGATCCGTAGCGGAGGGTCAACTGAATGTTGACCGTGCCGCCCCGCGTCTTCTTGGGCAGGAGTGCCGCCTTGACGCCACTGGGGAGTGTCACGAATTGCGTCCGCTGTTGAATGTTCTGTGGCGAGACGTCAAAGACCTCGCCCGCCGCGACGTCTTCCCGCCCCCGGTATTCGCCGATCATTTCCGCCAGGCTGGGAGTTGCCGGAACGGTCACACGTTGCGGCTTTTCGACCGGCAGATAAACTCCGGCGGTGCGATTGTTCCGCGTCAGGTAGGCAGCTGCGACCCGTTGGACATCTTCGACAGTCACTTTCTCGACGCGGTCGCGATACAGAAATTTCAGCCGCCAGTCTCCTTTGGAGGCCCACTCCGAGAGTTGAACGGCACTTCGGGTCGTGTCCGATTCGGCCAGTTCGATCTGCTTGGCAATCTGCAGTCGCGCCCGGGCGACGTCTTCCTCACTGATCCCGGCGTGAGCGAGCCCTTCGACTGTATCGATCAGGTTCTCGAGCACCAGGTTGGGATCGTTTCCGGCAGCGACTTCCGCCATGAACATCACAATGCCCGGGTCGTGCAGGTCAAAAGCCGATCCGTAGACATTGGCGGCGATCCGTTTTTCGACCAATGCTTTGTAGAGTTTGCCAGCCGGTTCCGATGCCAGCACACGTGTCAGCACAGAGACAGCGGCGAAATCGGGGTGCGCACCGGCGGGAATGTGATAGACCGCACCAACGACCGCCACGTCACCGACGCGTCGAAGTGTGACCAACCGCTCGCCGTCCTGGGCCGGTTCCTCGGTATAGGTGGCAGGAAGTTTGCGTTCGGGGCGGGGAATCTTGCCAAACGAGTCGAGGACGACACCCAAAGCCTGCTCTGTGTCAAAGCGACCGGCAATCACCAACAGGGCATTATCGGGTTGATAATAGCGGCGGTAGAAATCCTGCAGTCGATCGATGGGGACGCGTTCGATATCCGCCCGGTTACCGATCGTCGACTTGCCGTAGTTATGCCACAAGTAAGCGGCCGACAACATCCGCTGATACAGCACCGACGAGGGGGAGTTTTCGCCCCGCTCGAACTCGTTTCGAACAACCGACATCTCAGACTCGAGGTCTTCGGCCTTGACGTAGCTGTTGACGAATCGGTCCGCCTCCAGCCGAATGGCAAACTCCAGATTGTCTTCCGTCGCGGGCAGTGTCTCGTAGTAATTCGTGCGGTCCAGCCAAGTGGTGCCATTAAACGTGGCCCCTCGCGCCTTCAACAGCTGGGGGATATTGGGGTGGGTGGGGGTTCCCTTGAAGAGCATGTGTTCCAGCAGGTGGGCCATGCCCGCTTCGCCGTAACCTTCGTGTCGCGAACCAACGAAGATGGTCAGATTGACTGTCACGGTCGCCTTGGACGGGTCGGGATACAACAAGACTTGCAGTCCGTTGTCCATGCGATATTCGGTAATCCCTTCAACCGTCGTACTCTTGGTCAAGCTTGGCTCCTCCGCGGTTGCTGTGGGTGCGAGTTCGAACCCCGGACTGAGACTGCAGGCGACAACGCCAAACAGGCCGATGAGCATCTTCCGTCGTAATTCCAGTCGACCCCTCATTCGAGTGCTCCTTCGAGGTGTTGCAAGATCCATCTTAATCTCAGTTGCCGCGGAGAACGCAGTGCTGCGTTCTGGTCGCAGAGTTTACGGTCTCGATGCGGTACCAAAACCACTGTGTGGCCTGTCTTCTCCCTCGACGTTCTGGTCGAAGACTCGCACCAACTGGTTTTGAAGCTGACTCCAGCCCTGTGGTGGGAGTCGCCTTGGCCCTTGGGCAAATCGTAGCAAGCGCGCGGACGACACGGAAGGTGGAGCAGGGAGCGATCACGAATCGAGCCGCAGAGAGACTGGCCTGCCCCTGCCGGCTACTTTTCCAGGGAATCGATCGCGGAACGGAGGACTTTTGCACTCCACTGAACGGCGTCTTGTTCCTCGGCCGTCAGATCCAGCGGCAGTGTTCCCTCGACGCCCTGGCCGCCGATCAATGTCGGCCAGGAGAGTGTGACGTCGCGGACACCGTGCACCTCGGTCTGTCTCGAGCACAGACAGAGAATGGCCCGCTGGTCGTGTAGAATGGCATCCACGATTCGGGTGATCGCACTCCCAATGCCGTAATATGTCGCCCCTTTGCCGGCGATAATCTGCTGGGCGGCCTGCCGAACGTTCGCATCAATCTGCCGGCGGTGCTCCGCAGAGATTGTGGAGACTTCCGGTGTCGCAAAGCGATCCAGGGGAATTCCTGCGATTCGGGTGACGGACCAGGTGAGCACCTCGGAATCGCCATGTTCGCCGACGACATAACCGTGTACATGCTGCGCGTCAACGTTGAAGTGCTTGCCGATCAGGCTGCGGAACCGCGCGGTATCCAACAGGGTCCCGCTCCCGAGAACGCGATGCGCAGGGACACCCATCTGCTCGGCATAGGTGGCCGCCAAATGGGTCATTACATCGACCGGATTCGTAGCCACCAGCAGGATCGCGTCTGGAACATGCTCGATCACTGCAGGGACGACTTCCCGAAAAATGGCGGCATTGCGTTCGAGCAGTTCCAAACGGCTTTCACCCGGGCGCTGATTCACTCCAGCTGCCAGAATGACGACCGAGGAACCGGCCAGATCGGGATAGTCGCCACTGGAAACTTCAAAGGGATGGGCAAAAGGAACAGCATGTCGAACATCAACATGGCATAGGCCGACGTCGACCCCACAAAGCCGCTGCCAACAATTCCGACTTTCATAACGGTAAACTCGCGAGTTTGAAGATTGACTCACATCGGAGACGTGCTCCATGATGGGCGGCTACAATCCTTTGAAGCAGAACTCAGCCGGCGTGTCAATTCCCTTGCGGATGGAACGCGTTCGGCCGCGTGTTGTCGACAGCAATCGGTGAGGGGATGGAACAATACGACTGGCTGACAATCTACGGCTTTGTCGTTGCGATCGCCGAGATTCTTGGCGTTCTCTCCGCCGTGCAGGCCATTATGCAATCCCGGACATCCCAGGGAGCCATTGCCTGGGCCGTGTCATTGGTATTGTTTCCGCTGTTTGCCGTACCACTGTACTGGGTGTTTGGCAGCCGCAAACTTCACGGTTGCCTGGACGCTCGCCGGGCCGGGGACCTGCACCTGGCTGCCATTGCCGAAGACATGACACAGGACTCGTACGCCTACCGTCGCTCGGAGTCGGTCGACGAGGAGCCATTTCACTCCATTCAGAAACTCACGCGATTCCCTTTTTACGCGGGCAATTCGGTGAGTCTGCTGATTGATGGCGACCAGACATTCGAGGCGATGTTTGCAGCCATCGAACAGGCTCGCTCGTACATTATCGTGCAGACATTTATTATCCGCGACGATGAACTCGGCGGTCGTTTGCGCGAACTGCTGATCCGTAAAGCCCGCGAAGGTTGCCACGTCTATTTGTTGTACGATGCTTTCGGTAGTCGCAACTGGTCGCGGAAGGCGATCAACGCGCTGGAAGAGGCCGGGGCTTACGTCGAAGCGTTCGCGGCGGCATGGACGTCGGTTTCGCGGTTTCAGTTCAATTTTCGCAATCACCGCAAAATCACCATCGTTGACGGCAAAACTGCCTTTGTCGGCGGGCTGAATATCGGCGACGAATACCTCGGCCGCGACGAGAAGTTCGGTCCCTGGCGCGACACCCACCTCCAGCTCCGCGGCCCCACCGTGCAGGCCATCCAGCTCGTCTTCCTCGAGGACTGGAACTGGGCGGCCGACGAGCGCATCACCGATCTCGACTGGGACGGCGACCCGCAGCCGCACGACGAGATCACGGCCATGCTGCCGACCGGGCCGGAGGACTTTGTCGACTCATGGCAGCTCTGCGGCGCCGCGGGC
>CALJUK010000594.1 GCA_937975745.1 uncultured Planctomycetaceae bacterium
GCCGAAGGGACACGCCACCGGGCTGAAGCCCAGACATGGATTCGGACCGCGACGAAGCGGTTCCACGCTGCCAAGCTGGAGAAACTCCCCGAGGGGCTGGAGATTCCCAAATCGACGAAGCTCCGGTTCGACACCAAGTTCAAGGAGTTAACGTGGTACGGCATCATGACGGACGAGCAGCGTGACGATTTTTTGAAGTTGTCGCCCGCGGCGGAGTTCCAACAGGCCATTCGCCACTTGTCCCAAGTGAGCCAGCCGCAACCGATGCAAGCGCATTGGGTTTTTTCCGGAAGTGGCTTTCAGGTCGACGATGCGACGGGAGAGAAGTTTTACATGGCCGAGTCGGGCGACCTGATCTGTGTGGCCAATTTCGCGTCGGCCATGCTGGACGTCGATTCCGCGAGTTCGGCGTCAGGGATGGAGAGTCTGCTGTATGAAGCGAACCCGTCGGCCGTCCCTCCGGTCGGGACTCCCGTTCTGGTCGAACTGATCCCGGTCCCTGCCGATGCCGGAAAGCCGCAGGCCGAAAAGCCTGCGAAGTAGGCGGACAAGACGGTTCGCCCGCCGCTCTGTCCTTCTTAACCGTCATATTCTTGCAGTTGCTCCCCGGCTTCGCTGGGCTGGTTGGTAAATCAGCGAAGCTGCGTCGAGATTATCAGCGGGGATGTGAATTGCTGAAGCAGCGATTGATCGGCAATCTCCGTCTATGTCGGAAGCGCGTCAGGAAGCGGTCTTAGCAGTCGTCGTGCATCGACAGAATCTCTAAGCGGTTCCTGCCGATTCTGCCGAACACTCTCATACGGATTACGACTTGATTGATGTGGCTGGCAACAGAAGTCGTCTTCTCGCGCCTCGACACAGGGCTGCGACAGCACATCGTTGCAAGTCACGATCCGCTTTGAAACCAGACAGGCTTGCTCGTCTCCGCATTCCGCTTCGCTTCGGAAATGGCATTTCGGCCAAGGTTGGCCGGTCAGTGATCAGGAGGATCGAACGCCAGGTGAGTGCAACGAACGGCTTCCCGGCCGGTTGTTGCACAACGGCATGACCTCTCATCACCCCATTTGCCTGCGAGCAACGTGGCGCATGACGCGATCACGCGATAACCCCCGATCTCCGGCTGCCAGCCGCGGTCCGAACCTGGTTGCCGCCCTGATTTCATTTGCGGCGGTTGGCATCCTCTATTTCAATTTCGATCCGACTGCGGCTGACGCGGACACGCGTTCTTTGTCCGGCTCGCTCGGCGTGTCGCGGTTCGGCTCTCCCCCCCCGCCAGCGTTACCCGAACGTGTTTCCCAGACGAGCAAATCTGCCACTGCGCAGGAACGTCAGGGAGATGCCGCCACCAACGGCATAACGTCCAATCGCGAGAATCGCCTGGGACTGCTGCTGTCGATCATGTTGCTCGAACGGGGCGTTGACCGGCTGGAACAGATCGATCACTACTCGGCGACGTTCTTCAAACAGGAACGCGTGAACGGCAGTATGACCGATGGCCAGGTGATGGAAACCAAATTCCGCCATAAGCCCTACAGCGTTTATATGCGTTGGCTTGTCGGCGACAAAGGACGCGAACTGCTGTATGTCGATGGTCAGAATGACGGTCGAATGATGGTGCATGCAGGGGGCTGGAAAGCCCGGTTGCTGCCGGCACTCAAGCTTGAACCGACCGGTTCCCTGGCGATGAGTGAATCCCGCCATCCCATTACCAAAGCGGGGCTGTTGGAGTTGGCCCGCACAATCATCGACTACCGGAAGTCTGACCTCGAGAAAGGTTCGCGAGTCCGGAGCCAGCTGATCGAAAACGCGAAGCTGGAAGACCAGGATCACTACTGCCTGATTGTTGAGTACAACGACCAGAAAGACTCGCCCACGTATCGCAAGTCGGTCATCTACATCGATAAGCAGAATTTCCTCCCCGTGACCGTACAGAACTACGGTTGGGAATCGGACGTTCCGTCGGCCGATCCGAGCAAACTCGACGAGACGACGCTGCTCGAACACTACGCCTACAAGGATATCCGCTTCGATATCCAGATGGCCGATGCAGACTTCGAACACACTAATTCGTCGTACAAGTTCCGCCGCTAACGGAATGGAACGATTCAATTGCTGAACCGAGAAACAGACAAGCCCCTTCGATGACCGGAGGGGCTTGTCGTGTTGTGTGAGTCTGCCGATCAGAAAACGTCACAGCTTGAGGTGATTGAGCACGGCAGCGGGTTCATCGATGTAGCCGATGTAGAACGGGCCGAACTCTGCGTACTTCGCCGACGCACGATCGAACCGCATGGTGTAGACGATTTCCTTAATGTGCTCGGGCGCACTGGACCACAGTGTCACACCCCATTCCCAGTCGTCAAAGCCAGTCGAAGCCGTAATCAACTGCGAGACGCGGCCGGCAAACTTGATTCCGCTGGTGGCATGTTCCGACATCAACTCTGAACGGACGCTGGACGGTTCGAGATACCAGTTGGCACCGGGAACACGCGACTTGTTCATTGGGTAGAACGTCATCACCGGAAAGTTAGGGATTTCGGGATACAGTCGCTGCCGATTCATCGCGGGCAACCGCTGGCTGTACGCGTTGAGTTTCGCATCGTACGTCGGTGTCCCGGGTTCGGTTCCGGTGGCGGCCAGCTTGGCGGCGTACTGTTCGACCGTCGGAACGTACTCGGAAACTTCGGTGATCGAAACGAACGAGTAGGTCGGCTCCAATGCCGCTCCCAGACCGGAACTGCGAACGGACTGCACGACCCCGTCAATGACCAGCGGATCGACGTCCATCAACATCAGTCCCAAGTCGGCCCGATGACCGCTAACGACGCTGCTCAGCATCCGTGCCGGGGCACCATCACGCGCCGGATCGAGCAAATGCGTTAGTTCCTCGCGGCCACGGGACCGGTCCGCCTCGCTGATTTGCAGCCAGGCGGCCTGATTGACCCGGTAATAGATATGCAGGCAATGCCAGCCTTCGCTCATCTGAATGGTGGGGGGCGCGGTCGGAGTCGGTGGGTGGGTCGGGCGGTGCACGGGCGCATTTCGTTGCTGCATTGCAGTAGTGGTGGATCAGCTCGTCCAGTTCTAGAC
>CALJUK010000595.1 GCA_937975745.1 uncultured Planctomycetaceae bacterium
GACGACGAGGACCTCCGCACCATCCTCGGCTACGACTTGGGTGTGGCCATCACCGGTTCGGAACAGATCGGCGTGACAGTGATCATCACGGAAGGGTTTGGGGACATAGCCATGGCGGAGCGAACCTTTGCCCTGCTGTCGGAATTCGAAGGCATGGACGCGGCCGTCACAGGTGCCACGCAAATTCGCGCAGGCGTGATGCGGCCGGAAATTCTCATTCCTGTGAAGGAACGTGAGAACGGCTCCGCCGAACCGATCGGTCGAAGCGGTGGTGTTCTCGAAGTGGGGGCTGCGGTGCGCATCATCCGCGATCCGCACTTCGGCCTGCTGGGAGAGGTGGCAGGCCTTCCCGCTGACCCGTTTGTATTGGAATCGGAATCCAAGGCACGAGTGCTGGAAGTGACGTTGCGGTCGGGCCAAATCGTCACGGTCCCGCGGGCCAATGTCGAGCTGATCGAGCAATGACCGCGAGCGCGGCCGGCCACGGATCGGAGGGAGTCGCATGATCAATCGAAACATTGCAGTTCAACGACATTGGAGTCGCCCCATGTCGACGGCCGCCCTACCGAAGCTTCTATTTGCCGTGGGGCTCATCGCCAGCTGCTGCGGTCTGCCAAACATCTCGGCTGCGGAGACACCAGCGGCCGCAACTCCAGCCCCGCCCCAGAATGTCACGGTAATCGATCGCCCCGACGATGTCGGGACGGCATTGGTTGTCCGTTGGGAGCTTTCGGCGGATGACTCGCCCAAGTTCAAACCGCCGCGAGTGCTCACGTACCAGATCGCCCGGCAAGATGAGGGTGCCGGCGAATTCGAGATCGTCGGCGAGAAGACGTACGGCGACGGCGAGTTCGTCGACGATGGCTGCAAACGGGGAGTCGAATACCGTTATCAGGTGCGGGCGGTTGCTCCCGACGGAACCGAGTCGGACTTCTCCCCCCCCAGCGATTCGGCCGTGCCCACCATGCAGTGGTTCGACTCAAAACGGGGCTGGTTCGGCATCCTGCTGCTGGGCGTGTGTGGTGCGGTGACGTACTTCATTGAAGTGGCTCGGAGCGGGAAAGACTTGAAGATTCGCAAGATCGCCGGCCTGGAAGCGATTGACGAAGCGGTCGGACGGGCAACCGAAATGGGACGTTCGTGCCTGTTTGTCCCGGGGATTCTGGACATCAACGACATTCAGACCATTGCCGGCTTGACCGTCCTGTCGCGCGTCGCCGAATTGACGGCCGAGTATGACGCTCACCTGGTCGTGCCGACGTCCCGCTCGCTGGTGATGACGGCGGCCCGCGAAACAACCGAAGCCGCCTATCTTGCCGCCGGACGTCCTGACGCCTACCGCGAGGACGACATTTACTATCTGACCGACGAGCAGTTTGGGTATGTGGCTGGTGTGACCGGCATGATGGTCCGCGACAAACCAGCCGCCTGCTTTTATATGGGGGCTTTCTACGCCGAATCGCTGCTGCTGGCGGAAGTCGGAAACTCTGTCGGTGCCATCCAAGTTGCCGGGACGGCCATGCCTTCGCAACTGCCGTTCTTCGTCGCGGCCTGCGACTACACGCTGATTGGTGAGGAGTTTTTCGCCGCGACGGCCTACCTCTCGAACGAGCCGCATCAACTCGGCAGCTTGAAGGGTCAAGACCTGGGCAAACTGGTTGTGGCTTGCCTGATGGTGATCGGCTGTGGTTTCGCGACTTTGGCCGAGTTGACCGGAAACGCCCAACTGGCCAGCGTATTCGAATATCTGCGTGACCACGTGATGGGAACGGGAGGCTTTCTGCCGTGAAACGAACAGTTCCGCTGATCATCGCTTCGGTGACGGGCTTGGTCCTGGCGATCAGCTATTTCATTCCCTACGCCCAGTCGTGGGGTGAAGAAGCGATGATCTGGTTCGACATCCTTGCCGCCATCGCGTTCCTGCTGGGAGCCGGCAACTTGCTGCGGATGCATCTGCAGAAGATCTCCGACCAGCGGGCCGGTTGGGGTTTCTCGGCTGTCACTCTGATTGCGTTCCTGGTGACGGCTGTCGTCGGCCTGGGAAAATTCGGCACGCACCCCAGCCCGGCGTTCCCCGATTTTCCCTGGTCGGGAGATTACATCCAAGAGGGAAGCGGCTTCTGGTGGATTTATGAGTATCTCATCTATCCTCTGGCCGCCACGATGTTCGCGATGCTGGCATTCTATGTGGCCTCGGCCGCGTTCCGAGCATTTCGTGCCAAGAACACCGCCGCGTTTATCCTGTTGGCAACCGCTTTTATCGTGCTATTGGGGCGGACCTATGCCGGTGTTGTCCTGACCGATTGGCTTCCCGAACCGCTGGCTCCGCTTCGGTTGGAGAATCTGTCGCAGATCATCATGGATGTGGTCAACCTGATCGGGACGCGGGCCATCACTATCGGCATCGCATTGGGAATTGTCTCCACATCTCTAAAAGTACTGCTGGGTGTGGACCGCTCGTACCTCGGTTCAGAACGGGACTGATCGAATATGCTCCGCTTCTTGCAACATCTCGATCGTCGGTGGATCTTTCTGCTGATGTTTTTGGCAGTGGCCATCCCGGTCTTGACCGGCGTGACCTTTCCCGAAAAGCCGTCGGAGATGTCTAACCGAGTCTTCGATGCGATTCAGGATCGACCCGACGCCTCCTTCGTCCTTATGGCGTTTGACTTAGATCCGGCCAGCAAGGGGGAATTGCAACCCATGGCGTCAGCGCTCACGCGGCATTGTGCCGAGAAAGGGCACCGGATGCTGTTCATGACACTCTGGCCACAGGGTGTCCCCATGGTGCAGGACGCGGTCAACCTGCTACAGCGAGAATACCCGCACTACCGGTATGGGAAGGACTTCGTCAATCTGGGCTTTCAACCGGGCGGTGAAGGTGTCATCAAGGTCATCGTGGGTGACGTGAGCAAGCTCTTTTCCAGCGACGTCCACGGTACACACCTGTCAGACCTGCCGCTGACAGCCGACCTGAAGTCGATCCAGCAGGTGCAACTGTTGGTCAACGTCTCTGCCGGAACGCCAGGAAGCAAAGAGTGGATTCAATACGCTTCGACGCCGTTCGGGATCCTCACAGTGGCTGGTTCGACCGGCGTCCAGGCCCCGTCGTTGTATCCGTATATCCCGCAGCAGTTGGCCGGAATTCTCGCTGCCATCAAAGGGGCTGCCGAGTACGAGCAAAGACTGATTATCGAATACCCCCATCTGCGCGACAACGAGAACGCGCAGGAAG
>CALJUK010000596.1 GCA_937975745.1 uncultured Planctomycetaceae bacterium
TATGTACCAGAACCCCCCGATCACGATGTTCCAGTCCCTGCTCGACAACAAATTCGCTCTGCTCGTCTTCGTCGTAGCAGTCGACAATCACGGGTGGTTCCCCCTCCGCCTGCAGTGACCAGAGCTCCTTTTCGTGGCGTTCGTTCGACTCGGCAATGACCGCATTTGTGGCCGCCAGAATCGGCTGCGTACTGCGGTAGTTCTGCTCCAGCTTGATCACACGCACGTTGGGAAATTGCTTGGGGAAGTCGAGAATGTTGCGCACGGTGGCCGCCCGGAACGAGTAAATCGACTGGGCATCGTCCCCGACGACAGTCACCCCCTGACCATCCGGCCGCAAGCCTCGCAGAATCTCCGACTGCAGTGTGTTTGTGTCCTGATATTCATCGACGAGGACATAGTCAAACAGTCCGCGGATTGTGGCCGCCGCCGACTCGTCTGTGACCAGCGCATGCCAGAACAGGAGCAGGTCGTCATAGTCAAGAATGGCGGCCGACTCTTTGCGATCGACGTAGGCACTAAAGAGTTTTGCCAACGCCTCACCGTGCTCGCGGCACCAGGGGAAGTCCCGTTCCAGCAGCGGTTCTAGAGGAAGTTGCGTATTGACCGACTTACTGTAGATATCGAGACAGGTCCCCTTCAGAGGAAAGCGGGATTCTCCCTTGGCCAGTTGCAGCTCGGTCCGTAGAACGTTGAGGAGTTCTTCGGAATCCGACCGGTCGAGGATGGTGAAGTCGGCATCCAGCCCGACCGACTTGCCATACCGTCTAAGCAACCGGGTCGCGACCGAATGGAACGTCCCCCCCCAAATGCGGGCGTTTTCTGCGTTCGCCGACTGTCGCGTGGGTGCGTCTGCGGCTTCCGAGACGCGGGCCAGCAGAGAGTCGACCCGGCGGAGCATTTCGGCCGCAGCCCGACGCGTGAATGTCAGCAGCAGAATGCGGCGGGGATCAACTCCCGAAGCAATCAGCGCCGCAACCCGGTGGGCCAGCGTGGTTGTCTTTCCGGTTCCGGCACCGGCCACAATCAACAACGGATCGCGACCGTGCTTGACGGCCTCGCACTGCTGCGGATTAAGGTCCTGCAGAATCCGTTCGAGTTGTAGGGCCGTCGCCTCCATGCCTGCCTCGCTCCGTTCCGGCAGATGACAATTGCTGAACGATTCGAATTCCCGGGGAATCGGCGATGGTTGCCGACCGACCGGGCAGCGGTCATCATGACGAAACATGAGACCGATGGAAAGTCCGCGCGGACGATCGGCCGCTTTGGCCGCGTGCTCCGCTGTCACCCGCCAGGAACGAACGTATGCGTCTCCTTTGCTCGATATTCAAGTCTGCGTCCTGTCATCCGCTGTTGTGTCGAAGTCTGTTGCCGCTTGTGGCCGTTCTATGTTGGCTACCGATCAGCCAAGCCCAGACCGCTGAGACACCCGAACAGGCCAACGCCGAGATCGCAAAAGTGTTGGCCGATACGGGACTCGACGGCACAGCCAAGGGAGTTCCCGGACAGATTGCGGCGGCGGGCATCACACGGCAGGAAACTCGGATTCCAGCCGTCATTGGGGCAGGGGACTTGAACGCGTTCGAGAGCCCTTCTCGCCGCATCCTCCTCGTGGCCGGTCTGGACGGGAAGTCGGCGTCCATCTCTGCCGGTCTGGCCGCCTATCGCTGGTTCGAAACGAGCCCCGAAGCCGCCTCGCTTCGTCGGCAATTCACACTGTCGCTGATTCCCGTCGGCAATCCGGACGGTTTTCTCGCGGGGACAGGCCCGAAGAACAGTTCCGGAGGCAACCCCACACTCGGTTATCCGCCAGCCGAACCCGCCTACCAGAGTCCGACCGACCCGGAGGCCCAATACCTGTGGCGATGGATCGGACTCCACGGGCCAGACCTGGTCGTGGTGTTCCATTCGGCCGACAAACTCTCCTGGCAGATCGCAACGGAAGATCTTCCGGTGCAGGCCGAGTTGGCCCGTGTTCTGGAAAATCACACTCTCCCCCCGGCCGGAAGTCTGGTGGATGCTCTCTCGAAGAACAAACCAGCCGACGTTGGCACGATCCCGGCGATGGCGTGCGGTGTGACGGCAGACGATGGTCCGCAGGCGATGGGACGGTTGCTGGCTGCCGCAAGTCGAATTGCGGACTGGAAGGTCTCGCCGGATCGAGCCGAATTGCAACGCCGGCTGGCTCGCTCGCCGATCGAATTGGCCACGGAGCTGACCCGGACTTACGGGCGGAAGATCTCGGCACCGGTTTATACGCAAACGGTGGCACTCATTGGACGATTACATCTGGGTCAGCTGACGGGGGACAAATCGCAAACCGATGACGTCGTGAGAATTGTCGCCCCGTGGTCTTCGGGCGATCAACCGGCTATCCCCCAGCCGAATGGCAGCGCGTTCGCCGGTCATCTGGTCTTCGCCGAATTGGCCCGCGTCACGGGAGATCCCCACTTTACGAAATTGGTCCAGGACGCAGCGGACTACGGCTTCGACAAGCAGGGACTGCCGTTGAAGGCCATGCCAACACATAGCGAGATGAGCGATGCGGTCTTCATGGCATGTCCGATCCTGTGCGAAGCGGGTGCCCTGACCGGAGAGCAGAAGTACTACGACATGGCAGCCCGGCATCTGCAGTTCATGCTGAAGTTGAATCTCCGCCCGGATGGTCTGCATCAGCATTCGCCGTTGCACGTGACACCGTGGGGCAGGGGGAATGGCTTTCCGGCAGTTGGTTGTGCCCTGAGCCTGTCGGTCTTGCCGGATGATAGCCCTCACCACGCCGCAATGCTGGCCGCATACCGAGCCCAACTGAGGGCTCTCCTGCCGCATCAGGATCCGACGGGTGCCTGGCATCAGGTGGTCGACGAACCCGGCAGCTACCGCGAATTCACCTCGACCTGCATGATCACCTTTGCGATGGTCCGAGGGATCCGCAAGGGTTGGCTTTCCGAGGACGAATTCCGACCGGCCGTCGAGCGGGCCTGGGAAGCGATCCGAATCCGCGTCGGACCAAACGGCCGAGTTGTTGATGGCTGCACGGGAACCGGCAAGCAGACGAGTAAGCGGGCCTATCTCGATCGACAAGCGATTCTGGGCGTCGACGAACGCTGCGGTTCGATGGGGCTGCTGGTCTCAACCGAGATTGCCGCCTGGCAGGCCGAGCAGAAGTAACGTCGCCGGTGATTACAATCGGCGTCGGTTAGCAGTCGCTTCGGTCGTCGCTTCGGCCGCCTGCTGAATCGCCTGTGTGGGGGACTTGTCCGGCTGCTCGATCACTCCCAGGAACAGCAAATTGGCGTAGGTGACTCCCAGCAGCAGCATCCAGGCGATGGCGTTTGGTACGAACGATTTCCCGAAGAATTTCAGTGCAGAACCGGCCGCTGCATTCAACTTCAGTCGAATACCGGTCCATTCGACACTGTAGAGTTCATCCAGCACAAGGTGCGACAGAAATCCGATCCCGACGCCGCCCGCCATCAGCAGCCGCACCATCAAGTTGGGGCTGTGATAGCCCAGAATCGTCAACTGGACGGCAATCAACAGTGCGGGAATGCTGTGGAACATGCCCCGGTGCACACACAGACTCGACAACAGCAGTGGGCCGACGTAGCGAATGACCGCATAAACGAAGAACCCGCTGAGTAAGGCTTGCTCGGTGTCGCCTTCGGCCGTAATCACCGACCGCATGACGAGGCAGGCCCCAGCGGCGGCTGTCAGTCCGAAGAGCTCGCGAATCGGCCGTCCCGTATCCGAGTCGAGGTCGGGCAGCATGCCGGCAATCCAGGTGAAGCCGGCCGCCAGAGTGCTTTGCACGGGTGTGAAGCCACTACTCCACGCCGCCATGCCGTACGACACGCCCAGCAGACCACTGACGCTGATATGTTCGCGAAAACCGGCCATCTGTTTCGTCCATGAAACAACGTGAATCGCATGCCCACACGGTCATGCGTCCTCAGAAGGCAGAAAACTACCAGAACGACGCCGAATTCGGCAATGCGATTCCCCATTTGGGCCGTGATGACCGTTCGGGCCGGAATGACGTTGGAAATCAGCCGCCGGACCGTTTTGGGTTTGTTGCAAACCCTCCAGCCGGCCAAGCCGGCGCTAAATGACAACCCGTTGCGCAATGCGGACTAGCACAGCGGCGAGGCAGGCGTAGCGGTCTCGGCGACGATGGTAAGGATTTCGTCCCGGAGCGCATCCGTTACCGACATTCCGTCCCCCGAGTAGATGGACGCTTCCCCGTTCCAGTCGATGAAGTGCCCGCCCGCTTCCTGCAAAATCGGCACCAGCGCGGCGGCATCCCAGGGGCTTAGCTGCGGGTCGACCATCACGTCGGCCCGGCCGGTGGCCACCAGCATGTGACCGAAGCAGTCGCCCCAACCGCGGGTGATGGCCGCCGTCGCGCACAATCGCTCGAAAGTTTCGCCTCGGCCCAGTGTCTTCCAGCGCGTATTCGAGGTGAAGCAGAATGTTCCCTCGGCCAATGTGGGTGTCGAGCGACAGGCCGCTTTCACCGGCTCGTGATCGCCGATTTTCCACCAGGCTCCGCCCCCCTTGCGGGCATAAACGACTTCGTCGAGAGCGGGGAACGCCGAGACGCCGACGACCAGTTCCCCCTGGTATTCGACGCCAATCAGCGTCCCAAACAGCGGAACTCCGTGCACAAACGACTTTGTCCCGTCGATCGGGTCCAGAATCCAACGGAAGCCATTGTCGCTGGGCTTTTCGCCAAACTCTTCCCCCAGGATTCCGTCGCTGCCAAAGTCGGAAGCCAGCCGTTCACGAATGAGGACTTCGGCACCACGGTCGGCCGCCGTCACTGGCGACGCGTCCGATTTGGATTCGACTTGCAGCTCAGCCGATCGAAAGTGCTCGAGGATCAGGTCCCGGGCGGCTGCCGCCGCTTCCAGCGCAAAGTCCAGCCGGTCCTGAAAAGCCGATTCGTCCGGCGTCACATCAGCAGACATGTTCTCTCCAAATGAATCTGTTTTGCATGAAATGAAGTTGAATGAATGTCGAATTCGAAACCGATGGCATTAACGCTGATCGTTTTCGAGACGATAGAGCTGCTCGCCTGCTTTGCGGACCAGCAGGACACCCTCGTCCTCGCGGTTGGCGTAGGACTCGACGTCGATCGATGCCGGGTCCCGGTACCCCAAATTGATACGTTCACACACTTCTGGCGGGATGCCCGAAGCCAGCGTCACCTGCACGCGAGGACGTTCGATTCCGTCGTCAAATGTGCCGCCACCGCGCACGTGCGTGGAATGAGCCAGCACACCCCAGGGAATCTCCTTGAAGCGGTCCCACTGCTTGGTGAAGTAATCGCGGACGTGATAGCCGACCTGCTCGATCAGCTTCCCGTGGGTCACCGAAATTCCGTGCATGTGCGGCGCGTAGATAATCAACTCGCCTCCATCCGCTACGACGGGTTCCAGTTTGTACATGCACTTGCCGGCCACCCACAATTCGTCGTACATCGGCGGCGCACACGAGAGAACCGTCTTGAACGGTCGCGACATGCGACGGATGTGAACCTGTCCCGAAAGGTCTGCGGCCTGGTTCCAGGCGGCTTCGGGCGTTCCGTAGAACATTCCGTGCAGACCGCCCGTCGGTGACACCACAAACGTCAGGCAACGTCTGTCATTGGGAATCATTTTGGCCGCTTGGTCAACGACCCGACGGACGGGTGTGTCCTTGACACCAATGATTCCCACGTTGGTAATCAGCGCCCCCAGCCAGTGGAAGAAGTTGAGCAGTTCGGGTCCGGAAATACCGGGGAAGAAGTACTTGTTTCCCCCCGAAAAACCAACCACTTCGTGCGGAAAAACCGGCCCGACAACAAACAGCGTGTCGTAATCACCAATGCGACCATTGATTTGCACCGGGACGTCCATCGAGAGAACACCGTCGGAGATCTCGGCCGTTTGGGCTCGGGAAAGCGTACCAACTGTCGTCAAGCGGTCAGGTTGGTCCCATTCGTGATTAAACAGACCAACGCGTGTCGCCCGGGGATCGCTGGCAGGATCGCCAATTCCGAGCAATTTTCTGATGGCGGCGTCCGGCATGGGGGGATGCGTCCCCAGCGCAACAAGCACGTCCAACTTCGTGACCACCGGCGACAGGCGGTCGTCGAGAGCCGAGAACAGCAACGGGAGAGGAGCCGTCCGGGTCGCGTCGGGGACAATCAACAGCACTTTCTTCCCGCGGAAGTCTTCCACCGGAACATGTTCGGCAATCCACTGCCGTACATCGTCGTCAGAGAGGACTGGAAGAGTCGTTGCAACCGAGTCTGCCATAGAGGTCTTTCACACCTGAACTTCTGCGCTGGGCTGCCGCAGGGCGGCCCCAAACGACATGCTTCACGTTCTGAACCACGGACTCTGTCCCCCAAAGGGTCTCTATGCGTCTATACCACACGGGACAATCAGCAGCCAGCGAAGCGGCCTCCCGATTCAGCATCGCGATTCGGAACGCGTCGGCGAAAAGAGGCCGTCACAGGCAACCGACTTGGGGCAGCAGACGATTTTGCAGTGGATCGGTGAAACTTTGCCGAAGGAAGGTTCCAATCCGGAAGGGAATCATTCGTTTCGACAGACTTCGGCCGGTCTGGCTGCGTCAGAATCGGTGTGGAGTAGCCAACACGAGGCAAGTCTCCTAAAATTGTCCGTTCGGCCACGGGGCTGTCTCGGTGCGGAGTCGATTCCGACGGAAATCGGCGGACGGACACGCCGACACGCGGACAATCGATTTAGGGCAGTTTCGGTCAGCCCATCGATTCTCGGCAAAGGTGAGGCCTCCGAGACAATCCGATGACCGCGAATGTCGATCGCCCCGGTTGGCGACCGATCTCTGCCGACAATTCGTGGGAACTTCGGCAAACCCACGAGCAAGAACTGGTCCATTGGAGCCGTGCATGACGCTGGCTGAGTTATACGAGAATAAATTTCGCGGTGATATTCGCTTTCGCGGTGCCGCATACCTTGAAGCTGAACGAGTCGAGATTACGCGCGTCACACCCGACGATGTCTTTGCCGTCGTCCGGGACGGGGTCGAGTACCAGACACAGCTCAGCCGGGCCTCGAACCAGTTGCGGATGTACTGCAATTGCGCCAAGGGGGGGCAGGCGGAAGCAACCTGCAAACACTTGTGGGCAACGTTGCTGGCCGTCGACGCGGGCGATCTGCTCTCGACGGCCCTGAAACCAGGTTACATTCCCCCCTTTGCCGCCGAGCCAGCCCGGGAATTTGTCCTCGACGATGGCCCACTGGAAGAAGACGACGACCAAACCGACGTCTACCAGCCGTTTCGAGGGGCAACCGCAGCAGCACGGACCAGCGTCAAGGTGCAACCCCGCCTCAGCGAGTGGGAAGCCCAACTGCAGAAGGTCCGACAGCAGATTTCCGAGCCCGATGTCGGTCCCGCCACGACAGGCCGCGAACGAGAGATCATTTACGAGATCGATGTCGAGGAAAGCCGCACTGCCCAGATTCTGGTGCTGCAAACGTCCCAACGTCAGCGGCGTGCCAACGGTCAATGGGGAAAACTGAAGCCCTTAAAATTGCGCCCCGGCCGCTTGCAGGAGATCGAACACGAAGACGATCGCCGTATTCTGGCCTATCTGTCAGGGGGAACGCCCGAACGGAACTCGTGGCACGCGCAGCAGGCGGAGTTTCACGCGGCCACACACCGCTACCGCGTTCCAACCGAATTGTGCGAGCTGCTGCTGCCCATCATGACGAGCACCGGCCACCTGACAATCATGGGCGAGCGGGCCGACTACGGCCTGCGGTGGGACGACGGTCCGCCCTACGAACTGGCCATGCATGTCACCCGTTCGGAGGATGCCAGCGAGTGGACACTGTCGGGCTACCTCGCTCGGGGGGAGGAAGCCATCCCCCTCAGTGAGGCCGTACTGCTTGTCCCTGGAGGCCTCGTCGTCACCGCGGACTCTGTCGCGAGACTGGACGATTTCGACGCTTTTGCCTGGATTTCTCTGCTGCAGGGTGGGAAGGACCTGAAAGTTCCCGACGGCGAGCAGGAGGCCTTGGTCGACAAGCTACTCGACATTCCTCGACTTCCCCGGCTTGACCTTCCAAAAGAATTGCATCTGGAAGAGGTCCGCGCTTCCCCCAAACCGCATCTCATCCTGCGAACCCCCAAGGGAGCCCCTTGGCAACAGGAACGCCTGAAGGGCGAGGTGCAGTTCGAGTATTGCGAGTCGCTTGTCTCGGCCAGCAGTCCGCAGTGGGCCATCGTTCAACGGGAGGAAGGGCAGTGCATCGTCCGAGACAGGCCAGCGGAGCAACTGCACTGGTCGGAACTGCAACAGTGCGGTTTCCGTCGGCTGCGGGAACAGGTGCAGTCACGCCATGACGACGTCGAGATCGCTGCTCGCGATCTTGGCCCCGCCGTTCGTACGTTGTTCAAGAACGGCTGGCAGGTCCGGGCCGACGGCCGAGAAGTCCATCAGCCCGGCGAGTTTAACTTCCGCATCCAGTCGGGCATCGACTGGTTCGAACTGCACGCCGACATCGACTTCGGCGGCCAAACCGTTGCCTTCCCCGAACTTCTGGCCGCTTTGGCCCGCGGCGACGCGACGGTTCGGCTGAGTGACGGTTCGTTAGGCCTGGTCCCGGAAGAATGGGCCGAGCGGTATGGACTTCTGGCCCGCTTGGGAACAGCAGAAGACGATCACATCCGCTTCTCACGCAGCCAGGCGTCCATGCTGGATGCGTTGCTGGCCACCCGCGAAACGGTCGTCGTTGACGACAAATTCGAGGAACTTCGCGAGCGGCTGAAGTCGTTCTCCGGACTGCAAGAGGTCCCGCCGGCACCCAACTTCGGCG